>NZ_JAVJQP010000013.1:0-79309 GCF_040218875.1 Coleofasciculus sp. D1-CHI-01 | reverse complement strand
TCAGCTTTTGTACTCAATCAAGTACTTAGTCTGGTATGCATCGCTTCCTAGTCCTCTCCTTAATCGTCCAATTGCTTACTCAGACTACTGTGTGGCTGCTCATTTGGCTACTGAGTTACCAAAATGAGCGAACGGTGAGTAATAAATGATTATTTTGAAGCAACAAGCTATCTTTTTCCCCCTCATCCCCTAACCCCTTCTCCCACCAGGGGAGAAGGGGAACCGGATTCTCTGGCTCCCCTCTTACTCCCCTCTTGCTCCCCTCTCCCAAGCTTGGGAGAGGGGCTGGGTAGAGGGCTGGCGTGGGAGAGGGGCGATATCTTCAGCTAAACAGGGTACGGCAATGCCGTACCCCTACAGATATTCTGTATTATAGGCTAATGAAAATCGCGGCAATTTCCATCAACAAATGACCAATAACATAAGACGAATGACTCTTCGGCTTACGCTCAGAGCCCAAGCCAATAACCCATAAATGAAAAACCTCAGCCTCACCCTCTACGCCTTCCACCTGCGTCAAACCCTCACCGACGCCCCCGATCGCGTGGCAGATGATGCGGCTTTATTATGGGATAATCTGACTAATCTGGGACATTTCCCTGGACTGACTACCCTCAAATCCCAACTCATCTGCTACACCAACACCGAATACACGCCCCAAAACGAACCCGGACAACAAACCTACTGGCTTACCCACGCCCAAGATATCGATTTAGGCGCTATCTCCACCGCCGATGGCTTCAAAATCACCGCCAATCTGCAACCCTTTCGCCTGAATGACACCTACGCCATTGATCTCACTCTCACCCCCGACTCTCCCCACCTCGACATCACCCTCCCCCAACTGCAACATTTCCGCCCCCAATCCCTCCTCCCCAACACCATCCAAGCCTCCCTGGGACAAACTCTGTGGTTATACGCCGAAGTAGACAAGCGCGACACCTCTACAGCCAGTTAGAACACCAAATCCACACCTTACCCAACCTCACCACCAACCCCCAAACCCGCCTCGACGCCCTAAAAAATCTGCTCAACCAAATTCCCCACACCGCCCTCGACTACGCCCGATGCTTGCGTGACTTACGCGCCCACCAGACGGCGATGGAAACCAATCTCACCAACTTTGACACCAAGCAACAGAATCTTGCCCAAATTGGCGATATCCCCCAATTCTGGGACAAATTCCTCAAAGCAAGCCACATCTGGAAACAGCAAATCCAAACCGATATCAATTACCTATCACCCGGACAAGATTTATTCGGACAAATGCTAGAAACCGTGCGAGGTATCGTAGACTTAGATCAAGCAGAACGAGACCGCGCCCTAGACCAGAAGCTGCAAAACCTAGAACTGTGGATAGCCGTAGTCGGAACTGGATTAGCCGTAAGTGGAATATCCTCCCAAGTCGATTCCCAACCCATCCAAAGCTTTATCCAGAATCAAACCAACACCGAAACACCGATTTGTCCCAGTGCAGGTGTGGTGAAATGTACCACCTACAATGGTTTGAACGTCCTGATTCATATTATAATTGCGGTTGCGATCGCGCTGCCCATCGGTTGTATAATTCAATGGATGCGCGATCGACACAAACGCAGAAGATAGCAGAGAAATGTCAAGGGAGAGGGGAGCAAGAGAGTCCGGTTCCCCTTCTCCCATGCAACAAAAGCGAAGCATCCTCTGTCATCCCTCCTCGCAGGGGGGAACGAGGGGGGTCCGGAGTTGGGGTTAGGGGATGAGGGGGAGAATGTCGAGAAGTAGACAGACACAGCTTAAAATCTCGCCAGTATTGCTTTCACCTTAAGTGAATGTCACTGACTTAAAGCTGGTGGGCAATGCCCACCCTACGGTATATTAAGGGTTTTGGCGATCTCATAATGCTTATTGAGCGTGCCACTCACCTTAAGTTGACACCAATCGGCTTATCGCAACCCCATCTCTTGCAACTCTTGACGTAACCGTTGGGCTTCCTGGGGATTGGTGACTTGATGACGGGCGATCGCGCTCTCAAATGCTGCTAAACTTTCAGGTATTCGTCCCAGTTTAAATAATACAACCCCTAAGTTTTGGTAAGCGTCGGCATAGTCGGGATTCAGTTGAATCGCTTTTTCATAAGCGGTTATCGCAGATTCCCACTGTCCCAAGGCTTTTAATGTCATCCCCAGATGATTGTATCCCACGGCAAAACTCGGATCAATTTTTACCGTTGTTTGATATGCCCGTTTCGCTGTGGTTAAATCGCCCACGCCGAATAACACATTACCTAAATTATTATAGGCTCCCAGTTTAAGTTGGGGGAGAATCGGTTGCTTAATCGCGTCTTGATAGTGATCTGCCGCTAGTTGGAGTTGATTCTGTTTCGTGTAAGCATTGCCTAAATGGTAATGTAATTCAAATAATACCGAAGCGTCTACCTGTGCATCTGTGAATCCACGTTTAAGCAGGGTAATCCCTTCCTCCACTTGACCGATTTGCACATACAGCGCCCCCAATTTACTACACAAGTATGAATCATTCGGATGATCAGCCAGAAATCCTTCCATCGCAGTCTTGGCGCGAGTGTATTTATCCAACGCCGCGATCGCACCCGGTTGATAGCCATAGTGTAAAATACCCACCGTAGACAGGGAAATCACCTGCCAATCGGGTTCTCGCTGCAACAATTGACTGACACTATCATCCACAATTGAATGGTAGGGGCGAGAAAAATAGATATCAGGGTGATGGCGAAATAAACGGGATACCAGGGAATAGGGCGATTGAGTCGCACCCACTTCTTGACGGATCAGATTAATCACCAAGTTGCGATCGCTTTTTATCGCCTGTTGGATTTCGGGTATAATTTCTGGCGTTAACACCTCATCCGCATCCAACACCAACACCCACTTCCCGCGCACATATCGCAGCGCATCGTTGCGGGCGGCGGAGAAGTCATTGCACCATTGAAAATGATAGACTCTTGCCCCATAATCTGTAGCAATATCAATTGTGCGATCGCTCGATCCGGTATCTAGGATCACCATTTCATCCACGACTGGCTGCACACTCTCCAAGACTTGGGGTAAGCTGGCTTCCTCGTTTTTCACAATCATGCATAGACTGAGATCCATCCTTAATTCCCTCTTTGGTGACAGTCGAACATGAAACAATAAGATCAGTTGATTTACTATTAATACTAGAAAACAATGCCAAAACCGACACAAGCCCACATGTCTCGCACAATCTCTAAGAGTCAGCCCAGTGGCGCGAAGGATATGACTAAGCGTCAGATGGAATATTATATGGGAGCAAAGCTGATTGAGGTTGGGGTTAATCCAAAATCGGCGATTTATCGTTGGTCAATGGAAGATAAAGGAAGTCGTGAAGTGTGGACATATAGCGCCTACTGGAGTGATTCTAAAGAGGAATTCTTGCACAAGGAACAGGAATCCTAGTGCAGCGAGCTGGGGGAGCTGGGGGAGCTGGGGGAGCTGGGGGAGCTGGGGGAGCTGGGGGAGCAATGTAGAGACGTGCCATGGCGCGTCTGGGAGCTGGGGGAGCTGGGGGAGATATTCGCGGTGAGTGTGATTATGGAATGTTGGGTTGAGCGAAGTCGAAACCCAACCTACAAATTAGCTGCATAAGCTGTTCGGCATTTAAACCTTAATGTCAATAATGGCTCTCATCCGTGTAGTGCGTTTAGCGAAGCCATGCCGCAGGCTTTGCATCTTGCTCGCTACTAATACTCAATTTAAATGCATGACAGCTTATCACTCCTTTTAATTGAAATGTCACTTTATGGTTGGCGCTTAAATGCTTATGGCGCTAAAGCGCAACTACAAACAAACATTTAACTTAGTTGGGCGACTATCTGATTTTGTAAGACGGTTTGCTCGGTGAGTAAGTCGTCTACTGTTAATCGTAACGCGCGATCGCGATCGACTGAAAACTTGAGTTTGATGCGATCGCGTCCCGGATTTCCGGGGGGTGTAAGCTGGGCAATGGTTCTGGCTCCGTCGCGATCATTCAAGGGTTGTACTGAGGTTTTGCTGCCACCCAGTCGGCGTGTGACTAAGCGATCGCCTTCAAAGTATACCTCGGTTGCTCCGGTTTCTGCGCCTAATTCTCCGACAATTAATTCAAGGCTGGGTTGATTGTCTACTGACGCCCCTACTACTAATTCCACGGGATTACTCATCGGATAGGGTTGTCCGGCTTTAATAATCGGATGCCAATTGTGACAGTTATTCCGTCGATCCCAGTAGCGAATCCCATAACTATGGTAGAGGAAGTCTTGGACTTCAATCCCTTGGGCTAGTTGTAATGCGCCTTGGGCGATGGCTTCAAAGGGTTTTAGGGAACGAATCTTTTCGGCGTCAAAGTATTGCTTCACCCACTCTTGAACGGCGGGAATTTTTACGGTTCCCCCTACCAACAATACAGCATCGATATCGGCGACTTCGATACCACTACGCCGTGCTTGTTGCAGGAGTTGGGTCATTCGTTCATTCAGGTTATCAAAGAATTGGTATTCCTTTAAAATGGTTTCTAAGGTTTGCCGATCTAGATTCAGTTCATAACTCTCTAGTGTTTCATCATTAAAGTGAACTTCCGTGGCTGTCGGTTCTGTAGATAGCTTAATTTTCAGGCGTTCAGCCAATCGCGTGGTTAAGGGCGATCGCGAAATTCCCTGGGTTTGGACAAAATAATCTACTAGCCAGTTATCAATATCTGATCCGCCTAAGTTCTGCCCTGCTTTGGCGAGTACCCGCGCTATTTTGGGCTTTTGTCCGGAACGTTCACCTAAGACTTTCTCGCCCCATTTAAGGATAAAACCCAGGGGCTTTGTTCCGGTTTGTACCTCTTGATTTAATTGCACTAGGGATAAATCTAAAGTACCGCCACCAAAATCCACGACGAGGAGGGTTTCACCGTCTACCACACCATAGCCCAAAGCGGCGGCGGTTGGTTCATCCAGTATCCGCAGTTGTTCCACGGGTAAGGATTGACACACTCCGGTTAACCAGTGGCGATAAGCCTCAAAGCTATCGACGGGTACGGTAAGAATTAAGGAGTCAATCCTGTCTGTGGGGGAGGGGGAGAGTTTGGCGATAATTTGGCTGAGGAACCATTGTCCAATTTGCTCAAAACTGATGGTTTGTTCATCCAATTCCGGCAAAAATCCCTGAATCTGGGAACCTATCCCCCGTTTGAAACTGGAGAAAAAGCGGGGATCGGTGGTAAGATCTAAGCCGCGATCGCGCACGGTTTGACCGACGATCACCTGACCTGGCTGGGCATCCTCAACATAGACCAAACTGGGAATCAGGGGCGGATTTTGGGCAAGTTGTACTGATAAACCAGGTAGGCTGACGGTTTCCGCTTCGCCAGTGGCGGCGTTCCATCGAGTTACGACAGTATTGCTTGTGCCAAAATCAATTGCGTAGTTAGTCATTTGTCTTTAGACAGGGAACAGGGAACAGGGAACAGGGAACAGGAATTTATCATTTCTATTTTAGAATAGGAATTTCGACAATAAACTCTGTTCCTTGACCTGGATTGGAAACACACTGAAGTTGACCTTGATGTTTTTCGACAATAATTTCGTGGCTAATCGATAAGCCTAATCCGGTGCCGCGTCCTACTGGTTTTGTGGTAAAGAATGGATCAAATATTTGGGGAATAATATCGGTATTAATTCCGGCACCATTATCCGCAATCCGAATAACGGCAAAGTCCGATGGTTGTTGTTTATGACCATTATCGTCTGTACTCTGACTCTTTTGAACCATTTCGGTGTGAATTTTAATCATCCGGGGAGCGGGTTTATTATCTAAGGCATCAATCCCATTACTCAGCACGTTCATAAATACCTGATTTAACTGACTGGCGTAGCAGGTAATTGCTGGAATTTCACCGTATTCTTTAATCACTTCAATTTGGGGACGATTGCCTGATGCCTTGAGGCGATGCTGTAAAATAATCAAGGTATTATCTATACTTTCATGAATGTCAATTGCTTTTCGCTCGGATTCATGATGTCGAGAGAAAATGCGTAAGGATTGAACAATTTGCTGAATACGATCAGCACCTATATTCATCGATTTGATTACATTCTGCCAATCCTCACTGACGAACTCCCAGTCAATCTCCTCAATAATATCTTGGATTTCTTCAGGAGGATTGGGGTAATTTATGGTATAGGCATTAATTAAGCGAGTGAGATCGACAAAATAATTTTTAGCATAGGTGAGATTCCCGCCAATAAAGTTGACAGGATTATTAATTTCATGCGCCACACCTGCCACCATTTGCCCTAAGCTGGACATTTTCTCATTATGAATCAGTTGAGTTTGGGCGCGTTTGAGTTCAGCTAATGCTGTCTCCAGTTGGATCGATTTTTCTTGTTCTCGCTGAATCGATTGATGCAAGTCTTCCTCGGCTTGTTTGCGTTGGCTAATATCTTTGAGTGAACCCACCATCCGCTGGGGTTTTCCTTCCTCATCCCATAAAGCTTGTCCGCGACACATTACCCATTTATAGTCACCATTTTGGCATTGTAAGCGATATTCAATTTCATAATAATGGATTTTTCGCTGCAAGTAGTTTTGGGTTGTTTCGATAATTTGCTCCACATCATCGGGATGGATACGACTAATCCATTCATCAAAACGATGTACAATTTTACAGGTTTCATCGTGGCAATTTTGATTACCGATAATTTCCTGAAACCGCTCAGACGTAAACACTTCACCACTTTGTAAATTCCAATCCCAAATTCCATCATTATTTCCTTGTAAGACTAACTGCCAGCGTTCTTCACTTTGGCGTAAATCTTCTTCAATTCGCTTGCGTTCTGTAATATCTTTGCCGACGGTGATTACACAGCGTTCCCCTTTCAAATCAATAAACTCAGCCGATAATAATAAGGTAATAATCTCACCCCATTTAGTCCGCCATTTCGTTTCCCAGTTACACAGTGATCCTTGTCGATGTAAAAGCTGTTCAAACTGAACCATATTTTCCGGATTGACTACCAAGTTTAGAGCAAAAATTGTCTGACCAATGACAGCTTTTCTCTCATACCCCAATAGATTGAGAAAACTTTGATTCACATCGATATAGCGTCCGTCTGGGCAAGTGCTAATCGTAATCGGGTCAGGGCTACAACTAAAAGCTTTGGCAAATTTTTCTTCTGAGATTTTGCGGGCTACTTCGGCGCGTTGGCGTTCTTGGACTTCTAAGAGTAATGAGGTGAGATCGGCGATAGAACGGGCAAAGTTTTGCTCTTCTGGTGTCCAATGTCGGCACGTTTCTATCTGTTCAATACATAACACACCTACAGTTTTTCCGCCCAATCGTAAAGGGGTGTCTAGCATTGATGTTATGTTTAATCCCTGTAGGTAAGACTCCAGCAAATCACCGCTTCTGGGATCGCTGATCACATCATCTACTGCAACGAGGGGAGCCTCAATTAAAGCGTTAAAGTAAAGCGGATGGTTAGCTAGGGCTAGGCTTAACCCGGTGCTATGTTGGCAGTGAGTTTGCTGGAATAAATCCAGACATTCAATATGAGTTTTTTGTTGATTATAGAGCCAAATACCGACTCGTTCTACCTCAAGGGTACGGGCTGTGACTTCGGTGATTTCCTGAAACGCTAATTCTAAATTCTCCTGATATAAAATTTTATTTTTAGCCAGTTCAATGAGTAAACTATTTTGATGGCTAAGCTGTCTTGCTTGTTGACGAAGTTGGTTCTCGGCTTGCTGGCGATCGCGAATTTCTTGTTGAAGTAAACTATTTTGTTCTTTTAACTGGTTCTGTAATCCTTGCAGGAGCAGTTGATGTTCGATCCGAACTAAAATTTCTTCCGGTTGGAACGGTTTAGTAATATAGTCAGCCCCGCCAATTTTCAACGCTTTGACTTTCTCAGCCGCTTCCGTCAATGCGCTTAAAAAAATAATCGGAATATCTTTGGTTTTCGAGTTTGACTTCAAACATTGACAAACACTATACCCATCCATATCCGCCATGACAATATCCAATAAAATCAAATCAGGAGGTGACGAAATTGCCGCATGGATGGCGAGTTTTCCACAAATAGCCCGTTTGATTTTATAATTGTCTCTTTGCAATACATCCGATAAAAAGCGTAAATTATTGGGGTTATCGTCAACCACTAATATCATTAGTTCATGTTTATGCAATACTGTTGATAATTGTTGACTTAGCATCACTCTAGTCCTTATGAATGATTGATGACAGCCTGAGTTACTCGCACAATAACATCCAGTCTAAAATCATGAAGTAAATCTGTTAATGCCTTGGCTAAATCTGCCTTTTCTGTCGGTAGTTCTTTAATCAACTGAGCAATCATGGCTTCATCCAACTGATTAGCCGCCTGTGCTAATTCAGTCACCCAGGCTGAAGGTAGACTGGATAACTCTGAACAGAAAAACGAGTCTGGTTTCTCTTGTGTGCTAGAACTCGATCCAGGTAGAGGCAAATCCTCCGATAACTCTTCATAACGATAACGCACTCCTAAATGGTGGGCAATTGTGTCAAAAACTTGCTCCTCTGTAAACGGTTTACGGACAAAATTATCAGATCCGGCGGCTAAAATCTCCTCCCGCTTTTCCTCAAAGGCGCTGGCGGTTAAGGCGATGATAATGGTTTTGGAAAAATCCGAATCTGGCTGGGGCTGAGATAACCGTTCTTGTTCTTTAAGTCTCAGCCATTGCGTTGCTTCTAATCCATCCATCATTGGCATACGGGTATCCATAAAAATTAAGTGAGGTTGCCAACTTTCCCATAACGCCACGCATTTTATCCCATTTACCGCCTCCCGCACTTCAAAGCCAATCGGTTCGAGTAATTTTATCAGCAACAGGCGATTTTCTGGGGTATCATCAGCCACTAGGATACGATAGATCGGTTGATTGGGTTCTAAGCCTAAGACGCGCTGACGGGGTTGGGGGGTGACGGGGTAGACATCTGCCGGACTAATTTTAATACCAAATTTAAAAATTGTCCCCTTTCCGACAACACTACTGACGGTAATCGTTCCCCCCATCAGTTGCACAAATTTACGGGTAATGGTTAACCCTAAACCTGTCCCTTCCGCCATTTTTTGTCCGGTTTCGGTTTGGACAAAGGCATCAAATAAGTGGTCAATTTCAGCCGGAGAAATACCCGCTCCCGTATCTTCTACTTCAAACCGGAGTCGGGGGGGAAATGCTGACAATGATGATGAGTCGGTGTCTGAAGGGTTTTGATCGGTTAACGGCTTAGTTGCCAAATTTACTCGTAAGGTAATTGTACCTTGTTCGGTAAATTTAATCGCGTTACCTAAAAGGTTAATCAAACAAACCCGTAATTTTTTTGCATCGGTTTTTATGGTTTGCGGAACATTGGGTGCTACAACAAAAACTAAATTTATTTTTTTCTGTTCTGCTTTAATTTGGAACATCTCTTCCAAATTATCTAACAAGCGATACAAATCAAAGCTACTTTCATAGAGAGAAATAATACCTGATTCAATCTTCGACAAATCCAAGATATCATTAATTAAGTCCAGTAAATGTTCACCACTGCGATTAATAATACCCAGATATTCTCGTTGTTCTGGTGTAATTTTAATATCACGACTCATGACTTGGGTAAACCCTAAAATAGCATTCAAGGGCGTGCGGAGTTCGTGACTCATATTGGCGAGAAATTCACTTTTAGCTTGAGACGCGGCGGCGGCAGCTTTTTCGGCTTTGCGTCGCTCTTGAATTTCCTGCTCTAATTTTTGATTGCGATCGCGTACTTCTATAGACAGCAGCCGAATCGTCAGTTGATGCTCTACCCGCGCCAATACTTCTTCAACTTGAAAGGGTTTGGTAATGTAATCAACACCCCCCACGCGAAAGGCTTTGACTTTATCCAAAACATCATCGATCGCACTAATAAAAATGACGGGAATGTCACGAGTCTCCGGATCAGCTTTGAGATGCTCACAGACTTGATACCCATCCATTTCTGGCATACGGATATCCAGTAATATGAGATCGGGTGGGGCAGATTTAGCGGCTCGAATTGCCATTTTCCCCTTAACCACACCCCGCACTTGATAGCCTTGATCCGACAAGGTGGCGGATAAAACTTGTAAGTTTTCTGGAGTGTCGTCAACAATTAATAAGTTGCCTTTAGTCATTTGTTATTCGTCATTTGTCATTTGTCATTTGTCATTCGTTATATCCATATTCATTTGAATAAGGAAGGGCGGGTTTTGTTGCTCAGTTATTGGCTTTTAACTGGCGTTAGTCCCTAAACCCGCCCCTACAGGATTAAACCGCAGGTTCCCTTGAACAAAGTGAAGGGTCAACACTCAAAACTCCTTCATCCCTGCTTCAATTAAATCGATAATTTGATCACAACGGAAATTATTCACCATATCTGTGATAGCTTGGGCGATCGCGGTATGAGTTGGGGGAATTTGCTCGATAAGCTGGAAAATCCGCTCGTTATCAATCGAGTTGGCAGCTTGGTATAATTCATGAATCCACTCCTTGGGCATAATCGTCAGGGCTTGAGCCGTTAGGGGTTGGTTGGAGGCTAGGTTTTCATCCTCTGGCGCGGTTGATGCGGTTGGCTGTTCGTAGACATACTGCACCCCTAAATAGTGGGCTATCTTATTAAAGATTACGTCTTCTCGGAAGGGTTTGCGAACAAAATCGTCACAGCCGGCACACAGAACCAGCGATCGCTCTTCTTCAAAGGCGCTGGCGGTGAGGGCTAAAACCACGGTAGCTTGACCTTTGAGATGCCCTTTGATGTGTTTGGTGGCTTCATATCCATCCATCACAGGCATTCGCATATCCATCCAAATCAGGTGAGGTTCCCAGCTACTCCAGATCGCGATCGCGTCTTGCCCATTCACCGCTTCTCGCACGGAAAATCCCACGGCGGTTAGCAGTTTTACCAATAGTAAACGACTTTCTAGGCGATCATCCACTACTAGGATACGGTAATTGGGTTGTCCGGGTACCAAGCCAACTACGCGAGGAGTCGCTGACTGGGTTTCTGGCTCAATTCCCTCCACCCGGTTAACGTCAATATCAAAGGTAAAAATACTGCCTTGGTTCAAGCGACTATTGACCTGAATCTCTCCGCCCATGAGTCGCACAAATTGTTGACTAATCGGCAATCCTAATCCTGTGCCTTCCATGGATTTGCGCCCTGTTTCAGTTTGCACAAAAGCGGCAAATAATGATTCAATTTCCTCGGCAGCAATACCCGCCCCAGTATCTTCAATTTCAAATCGCAGCTTTGGCTGAATTGGGGACGCCTGGTTTGTAGGGGCGGGTTTCACGTCTATCGTTTCTTGCTCCGCCCGGATGTGACTAAACCCGCCCTGACTCAATGTTGAATGTTGCGCTTCCTGGCTTCCAGACGCGCCGTGGCACGTCTCTACATTCTCCCTTGACTCCCCCTGCACCTCTTTAACGCGCAACGTAACTCCTCCCTGATGGGTAAATTTAATCGCGTTGCTCAGTAAGTTAATTAAGACTTGGCGCAGCTTTCCTTCATCGGTTTCCACATAGCGAGGTAGCGTTTGCTCATAGTCAAACACTAACTGCAAGCCTTTATTTTGAGCCGGAAATTTAAACATTTCTTCTATAGTTATGAGTAACCCGTATATGTCAAAACTATAGCAGTTGAGTTGAATCTGACCTGCTTCGATTTTGGACAGTTGCAGCACGTTATTGATCAGGCTGAGTAAATGTTCACCCGATCGACAAATAATGCCAATATGATTGCATTGTTCTTGAGTTAGAGAAGAATCGCGCCCTAACAACTGTGCAAATCCAATAATCGCATTCAGGGGAGTGCGTAATTCATGACTCATATTAGACAAGAATTGACTTTTGGCACGATTTGCCTGTTCAGCGGTTTCTTTAGCCAGTTGTAGGGCAAATTCCGCCTGCTTGCGATCGCTAATATCTTGGCTGACGGCGATCAGACAGGTTTGCTTATCTAGGTTAATTTGTTCGGCTGAGAGTAAGGCGGTGCGAATGTCCCCCGATTTGGTACGAAACTCAAATTCGTAGTTGCGAATAATCCCCTTGTTTGATATTGCTTTTAACATCCGGTTTCGGTCTTTTTGATTCACCCAGAGATTCAAATCAAGGGCAGTGCGACCAAGAATTTCTGGCGCAGAATAGCAGGTAAACTGACAAAAGCTATCATTCACATCAATATGACAGCCATCACTTAATCGCGTGATTGTCATAGCGCTGGGACTAGAACGGAAGGCACGGGCAAACTTTTCTTCTGATTGATACAATGCAAATTGGGTGCGTTTGCGATCGGTAATATTGCGGGCAACCCAGATAACGGAATTGTTCGGTAACGGGGCAATACTGGCAGTAAACCAAACCCGTTGATCGGCATCATTTAAACTGTAATCAAAATGAATCGGTTCTTGGGTTTCGATAACCTGGTGAATTTGCTGGAACCAGCTTTGGGTATTGTCACCGTCGAGAAATTGCTCAATAGTTTGGTTAATCAGGGGTATTGATTTTTTAATATCGCGAGTGGGTCGAGTTGGTGCAATTTGAATATCATTAGTTTGAGGATCAATAATTAGGATAATATCAGGCATTGCCTCAAATACTGCCCGCATTTTGCCCTCAGAGGTTCGCCATTTTTGCTCGAGTAACTTGCGTTCCTCAATTTCTTGGTGGAGTTGCTGATTTTTGGTTTCTAATTCTTGGGTGCGATCGCAGACTTCTTGTTCTAGGGTTTGATTATACTCGGTTAAAATTTTCTCGGTACGTTTGCGGGTGGTAATATCTTTGAATACACTAATACCATAGAGTAGGGTTCCCTGATCATCATAGATGGGCATTGCCTGCATTTCTAGGGGAATTTTATGATTCGGATGATGTACAGCTAAGTCATCAACGGTAACCGTTTCACCCTGGAGCGATCGCGCGATCGGGAAGTGGTCTAATGGGTATAAGCGATCGGTGTCGGTTACATAGAGTTGATAGGTATGACAAAGCTGATCAGTCTGGAGATTTGTATCTAAATCCTGTGCGAAAATCTGTTTAGCTTTTTGATTCATAAAATACGGGTTTCCACTCGCCTCTACCACCAAAACACCAACCGGAACCGCTTCCAAAAATTGTGCCAGCCGATGTTCACTTTCACGCACCACTGCTTCGGCTTGATCGTACAATTGTTCATAGACCAGATCACCGTGTTCAGTCGAGGTTTCGAGTAAGATTTTTAAATCGGTATTTTCTTGATTGAGGCGTGAATTTTCTGCGTTGAGGTGATGAAGCGTTAACTGAGTCTGGATTCGGGTTAAAAGTTCGGCTGGGGTAAAAGGATCAATTAAATAATCAGTCGCCCCAGCGTCTAGGAGTGAGGGTAATTTATCGATATCATTGTGATTAATTGCGGCAATAATCGGCACATCATTGAGTTGTGGCGTTCTTTTCAGGGTTTGGATTGACTCACAACTGTTAATCGCTGGATGATTAATCGCAATGATAATTAAGTGAGGGAGAGAATCAGGATCAGGATTAAGACTAGATAGATACTGTTCAAGGTTGTCGGCATGAATCAGACTATAGTCTGAGGGGGATATAAGTTGGGAAATACAGGATTTTTTGGGGTCAGAATCATCGACAAATAATAGTCGGATTAATTGATTCTGGATTAAACTATTCATGCTCAATATTTATCGTAACAACAGTGAGTTCCACCTATCCCAACTTCTTTAATATTGTAGTGGGCTGACTCACCTAAAATGGTGAATTAGAATTGTAGGGGCGCACGGCGTGCGCCCCTTTTTAACCATCAATCTATTGCACAATTTTAGCTGGGTCACAGCAGTAGGGTGCTCTCTTCGTCGCGTAACGCACCATTTTAATGCTAGGGAGAAATTACAGGTTGACTCTTAGAATACTTCTGCAATAACTGATTCACCTCTGGATTATACAGCCGCAAATAATTCCAATAATTCTCAAAAACTGCCTCCACATATCCCTTCGTTTCCGCAAAAGGAATCTGCTCAATGAACGCATCGGGGTCAGTTGTATCGTACTTCCTGATCCACTTTGCCACATTCCCCGGACCGGCATTGTAACTTGCCACGGCAAATAAAGAATGGTTATTGTATTCTTGGTGAGTGTGATCTAAATACCATGTCCCCAATTTGACATTATCATTAGGGTCATTCAGGTCATACTCCTGAAGCTGAATTTTATCCGCAATCCATTGACCCGTTCCCGGCATAACTTGCATTAACCCCCTGGCTCCCGCTATAGAACCGATTTCCGGTTCAAACCGCGATTCTTGGCGAATTAAACCAATCACCAATAAGGGATTAAGTTGACGTTGACCCGACCAATTGACAACCGAATCAAAAAATGGTAAAGGAAACAGTGTATACCAATACGCTGGTTCAGCCCGCAACGCTTGCCATTGGCGACGTTCTTCCGGGGTTTCGCGCTGACTCAGAAACCAAACTTGATTAATCCCATTGAGATTATCCCCCACGCCTAAACGCATGACGCCATCGGTAAACTGTTCAGCAACCGTGGGTTCCTGGCGATTCTCAAATTCGGCTTGCCAAAGCGTCAAACTGTCCTGATTTTGTCCCAATAGATGCAATTCTTTTAAGGTATCCGATCCAGCCGGGAGTCGCGATCGCGTTTTCGGTAGCACCAGGGTCGGATTCACATCCCGCACCGTGGTAAAGTCCCCCACATCCCAGCCGAGAAATCGGGCAGACCGCCACGCATAATAGGATTCGGGATACTGTGCCAAAACATGCTCAAACGCGGCTGTAGCTTCATCTTGGCGTCCCAGTTCCATTGCCCATCTGCCCACCCAAAACGCCGCTTCCGGGGCGATGGAACTATCGGGACTATCTGTGGTAATCGGTTGCGCCCATTGCCATGCTTCGGCGAGATTCCCAGCTTGGGCTTTCTGGTTTGCCACCTGCCAACGATAGTCTGCGGCGGCGTCAGAATTAGGATATTGAGTTAACACCGATTGACGCGCTTGGGTGGCAGATTGAGAACTGCCCAAGGCTTCCAGGATGTTGGCTTTTGTGAGTAGGGCTTCTGGGGCTTCATCGGGGAACTTCGCCACCACTTGATCCAGGTAAGGGATTGCCTCTTGGGAGGGGATGAGACTCGCCAGACGCCGCAATCCTAACCCCGTTTCCTTAGCATCAGGAAAGTTTTGAATCAGTTGTTGATAGGCGGCTTTGGCTTCCTGGCGTTTCCCTTTTACGTGATAGCCGCGCCCCACTCGATAGGCATTTTCGGGCGTGGGCGGGGCTTTTGTGTAGGCTTTGGCAGCTTTGCCATATTCGCGGGTTTTCCAATAGCCAAAGGCAATCGTCTGCCAGTCTTCCGGTTGTAATTGAGAGGCATACTCATTGACTAAGCGATCGCGGATTCCGCCACTATCGGGAGCATCGTGTGCTGATTTGGCTAAGAGTAAGAGTAAATCCAGTTGCTTGGGATTCTCCTGTAGTTTTTGGCGGGCAATCTCCAAGGTACGGGGATGAGTCGGAAATTGTGCGATCGCCTGTTGCCAATACTCTGGATTCGATTCCCCCAACGCATACAGGGCGTGGGCGGCGACGGGATCACTGGGATAAGTCTCTAGAATCCCTTGCCAAGCTTGTTCGGCGTTAGCCGTATCCCCCATCGCCGTGTAGGCTTGAGCGCGTTTCAGGGCAATATGAGAGGCTAACTGGGGATACTTCGCGTCTAATCCTTCCAACCATTGAAGTGCCGCCTCTGGCTGCTGTTGTCCAATTAAATCCGACGCCAACAAATAGCGGGCGCGATATTGATCCAGGGATTGACGCCCCGAAGCAATATCCATCAGTTGTTGTGCCCTAGCTTGGGGAGATAAAGAGACTAAGGGCAATACCAGGGATTGAGCATCCTTTTGCGTCAAACTCAGTTCACTTTGCGGGGAGTCAGCCCCCAAGTTTTCCAGAACACCAGTCTGTCGGAGGATGAACCAAGACGAACCACATAAGGCAATAAATAGCAATCCCGCCCCGACTGCTACAGGAAGTCTGTATTTCTGTACCTTTAACATGAAATCTCTTTCGCCCAATACTGATAAGATCTACTGCTTCCCATTTTGACGAAGGATTGGGAAAATTGGTGGCATTCAGGGGGAGATAGGGAAGATGGGGGAGTCATGTTCCAGAGGTGATGACAGAAGCATTTGTCTGTAGGGGCGGGTTTAGGGACTAATATTGATTGTTATCCCTAGCTTGGCTGCAAAACCCGCCCCGACCATAAGACATAAGACATAAGACAAATGCAATACTAAAGATGAGGTAAAAGATAAGAGACAGAACCAAGGAATGGAAATTCGAGCAACGGATACACCACGGGTAGATTGGACTGGTGATGCCCTAGCACTGGGATTCTTTGAAGATGCTGTGGAGTTAACCGGCGATTTAGCCCAGCTTGATCAGAAACTCTCCGGTACACTGAAGGAATTGATTGAGGAAACCGAGTTTAAAGGAAGCGTTGGCAGTAGTGCTGTAACTCGTGTGGGTGCCGGTAGCTCAGTTCGTAAAGTGATTTTAGTCGGGTTGGGTAAATCGGATGCCCTAACCGTAGACAGTTTACATCGAGTAGGATCTGCGATCGCGCGGATGGCAAAGCAGCAAAAGTGTAAAACTCTGGGTGTTAGCCTCCCGGCGGCGAATAATGATACTGCCCTCAGCGCCCAAGCGATCGCGGAAGGGATTACTCTAGCATTGCATGTGGATAATCGCTTTAAGTCAGATCCAGAAGATAAAGGTGCGAAACTTGAACAGGTGGAATTACTTGGACTTGGTGATGTCCAAGCCGCGATTAACCAAGCCACTGCCATTTGTGAAGGAGTAATCTTAGCACGGGAGTTAGTCGCCGCCCCACCGAATTCTGTCACCCCAATGACGTTAGCACAGACAGCCCAGGATATTGCCTCGGCTTATGGGATGACGCTAGAAGTCTTAGAAAAAGACGAATGCGAAAAATTAGGCATGGGTGCTTTTTTGGGTGTCGCTCAAGCCTCACATATGCCACCCAAGTTTATTCATCTCACCTATAAACCCCAAGGCACACCGCGTCGGAAAGTCGCGATTGTGGGTAAGGGATTAACCTTTGATTCCGGTGGCTTAAACCTAAAAGTCTCAGGTAGCGGCATCGAAACCATGAAAATGGACATGGGAGGGGCAGGTGCTACCTTTGGTGCAGCCAAAGCCATTGGTGAATTAAAGCCGGATGTAGAGGTTCACTTTATTAGTGCCGCAACGGAGAATATGATCAGTGGTCATGCATTGCATCCCGGTGATATCCTGACGGCATCTAATGGCAAAACCATCGAAGTGAATAACACCGACGCCGAAGGGCGACTGACTCTCGCTGATGCCTTAGTGTTTGCCGAAAAATTGGAGTTAGACGCGATCGTGGATTTAGCCACCCTCACCGGGGCTTGTGTCGTGGCACTCGGTAATGATATTGGTGGACTATGGACAACCGATGACACCCTCGCGGCTCAATTCAAAACCGCATCGGAAAAAGCGGGCGAAAAATTCTGGCAGATGCCGATGGAAGAGAAATACTTTGAGGGAATGAAGTCACCCATTGCTGACATGAAAAACACCGGACCTCGTGCCGGGGGTTCAATCACAGCGGCTCTATTTTTACAGCAGTTTGTGAAAGAAACATCCTGGGCGCATTTAGACATTGCTGGTCCAGTTTGGGCAGATAAAGAAGACGGGTGCAATAATGCTGGGGCGACAGGTTTTCCAGTTCGCACGCTGGTTCACTGGGTTTTGGCATAAGCGAGATTCAATTAAACGAAGCGTCTCAATTTGACATAGGGGCGCAACCCTTGCGCCCTACAAAGTTTGCCCCCTAACTCAAGGGTATTGAAATTTCGATCTCGTCGGGTGGGTTAGGCGGACGTTTAATTCAGGCAATAACCATTTAGTGAAACATCCGCCGTAACCCACCGATATTCAGCCAAGGAATGTTTTTTAATGGACTGAAGTTGAACGTTTGTAGTAAAGGCTTTAGCCTTTAGACTTGTATTGCTGTTGCCATAAAGGTTAGGACATCAGTTGAGTCCAATAGTGAACATAGAACAGTAAAGAATATCCCAACTTGCCAAGTAGCTGCGATGACGGATGAGTATTTACTCGGAAGTTACCTCCGGTTCATACTCGTGACAGCCTTCACAGGAACCGAGAGGATTCACAGCACAAAGCAAGAAGGCTGAATTTGCATAATATCGACAGGTATATTTTTTATCAACCGTGTTTGATAATTGCCTCATGCGTTGCTCGTGAAAATCAATCAAGCGTTTAATCTGAGCATGGGACTTTAGTCTCATGCGTTTAAATCCAATTGTTGTCATCGCTAACTTAACCAAAGACAGTTGTAAGGTCTATTTGCTTAATTTTATCTAGACAACGGTATAATAATCCCTAATTATGCCATAAAATATCTACCCAATTGCACAGATACAATGGATAACCGGATGCATTAATCAGATTTTGCACCTTTCCCTAGTGAATAATACGGAGAAACCCTTGGAAGTAAGCGCCAGAAATGTCCACTTTTAGGCAAATCTGGGTAGGTCTTATGTAACGGAAAAAGCCGCGTCTCCTGAGAAACGCAGCTATTGACTTTAAAGACTCGGTGCGGTAGAATTTCCCTATTAATTACTTCTGATCAAACTAAATTGGCAGCAGGATAATTGTTCACCTATTCTGCTCCTGTTTCTTTAGGATGCGACTACATCGGCAACGGTCAACGCACTCAAATCACCCAGGTTGACTCCCGAAATAGTATCGAGCGTTTCTCCACCAAATTCTCCGTACATTCTCGCCAATGCTCCGGTTAAGCCAGCATTGTAGTCCATCGCCACTTCATTCGTAATGAAGTTCGATCGATCATCGTCATAAGACGAATCATTGGGAGAATCTGGACCCCCAACAAGCGCCCCGTAGAGGGTATGTAGATTATCGCGAGAATCGCTAATATTCGTCACTCCAGAAGCCGCACGGTGGTGGGGGTTGAGCGCATAGTCCTCACCAAAACCAACCATATAGCTGAAGTTGCGGGGATTATCGCCTAGGATATAGTCAATTTGCCCCTCAGCAAAATCAGAGTATTGACCATTGGGGTCATTCACCGTATCCGCGTAGACGCCAGCCAGGAATGAGGTATTGGCGCTGTAGCGCAGAGAACCCCACTGACTCAACCATGCGAGTCCACCATCGGTATAGGTTGGGGTGCTACCGCCGGGAAGCCAGGAGTTTAACCAGCCTTCCACATCACCTTTATACTCAGATTTGCCCGTTTCCTGAGCTAACAAGATAGCCGAACCATAAGATTTGTTATCCCACGATTGCGTGAATCCTGGACCAATTCCCTGGTATAAGCTTTCGGCTTTGTTGAGATAGGTCGTATCTGTACTACCCGCCGCCTCAGTTGCTTTGTGCAGCCAAGTCGCGCCCCAAACTAGCTCGTCTTGGAAGCCGCTGAAGGAATTGTAGAATTGACCCGCATCGGGAATCGCGTCGGTATAGACGCCGCGATATTGGTCAGCAAAATCGTAGAGTTGTTGGGCGTTCTGTAGCAGGGTATCCGCGTAGGCTTCGTCTACTCCTCGAAAGACAATCGAAGCCGCCGCCAGAGACGCCGCCGCTTCCCCAGCTAAATCAGACCCAGGATTCTGACGGTCAATTTTAAAGGCGGGTCGTTCCATGGTCATGTCTTCCGGAGCGCCCCAGAAAGCGTGGTCGAGGTTACCGTCTCCAACCTGTCCGTAAAACGCTTGCGTCCCTTGGCTATCGGTGACGTGAGCTTTGAGGATGTAATCAGTCCCCCACTTGATGGAGTCCAGAATCTCTTCAAATTGTCCACTTTGTTGATAAGCATCCTGGTATTCAACCGCGCCCCAACTCAGCATCGTCATTGAAGCGGCTCCGGGTAAGCCGAACTTAACATGGTCGCCTGCGTCGTAGTAACCGCCCGTCAGGTCAACCCCCACATCTGAGCCATCGTTTAGAGCCGAATCACCGCGCCAAGGGAGAGGATTGGTATCGGGTAGGTCACCAGAACGTTGAGCATAGTAGAAGAGGATAGACTTTTGCAGCGCTTCCCCATAATTAAAAGCCCCTTGCTGAGGAGGGGGTTGGGAGGAATCGTTGTTGAGAATTGTTCCTACCCCTTGACCGTCTCCAATCGTGGCGTTGCTGGCTTGGGAGAGATTCACCTTAAAGGTTTCATCGCCTTCTACCGTTGTGTCACCCAGGATGGGTACGCTAAACGTCTTACTGGTTTGTCCAGGGTTGAAACTCAGTGTCCCGGATTTAGCGGTATAGTCAGACCCAGCAATGGCGGTGTCATTGGCTGTGGCGTAATTCACACTGACGCTTTGAGTACTCGCGGCTGAGAGGTTGACGGTAAACGTCGCGTTTTTCGTACCGCTATCGCCCTCGGTGACACTGACATCATTGATCGATAACTGTGACAAGACAGGGGTAGAATCATCATTATCGATAATTGTGCCAACACCTTGACCATCGGCAATTGTAGCATTGTTAGCTTGGGAGAGGTTTACCTTGAAGGTTTCATTCGCCTCATCCAGGGTGTCACCGATAATCGGTACGGTGAACGTTTTGCTGGTTTGTCCAGGGCTGAAATTCAGTGTACCGGATTTTGCAGTATAGTCAGACCCAGCAATGGCGGTGTCATTGGCTGTGGCGTAATTCACACTGACGCTTTGAGTACTCGCGTCTGAGAGGTTGACGGTAAACGTCGCATTTTTCGTGCCACTATTGCCTTCGGTAAGGCTGACATCATTAATTGAAAGGGTTGGTGGCGTGGGTGAACTATTGCTGGGAATAATATCAATGTAGTTAACATTGAAGGAGTTGGAGAGCATATCCAGGCGTAGTTGCTGACTCCCAGCGCTGAGATTCACCCCTTGAGCCGTCACATCCGTCCAATTTTGCCATCCCCCAGTTCCGCCAAAGCTCAGGGTTTCACTTTCACCCCCAACCGAAACCTTTAAACTGCGTGTCCCTGACTGCGCTGAGGCAACACGGGCAACAATGTCGTAGGTTCCAGCTTCAGGAATGTTGGCATCGTAGGTTAACCATTCCCCTTGCTGAATCCAGCCCACATTGTAGCCGCCACCTACATCCGTAGTGGCTTGGATATCTACATCATCAGAGCGAAACGCCCCCCCTGTGTTACCTGAGCTTTTATCGAAGAAACTGATATAGTCTTCCGCTTCAATCCGGAGGGGGGTATTGGCTGGAGGAGTACTGGAGTCATCATTGCTAATCGTACCCACCCCTTGAGCATCAGCAATCGTTCCGTTGCTGGGATTGGAGAGGTTAAGTCTGAAGGTTTCATTGCTCTCCACCGTCGTGTCCCCAATTACAGGCACACTGACAATTTTAGAGGTTTCTCCCGCCGCAAAGGTGATTGTACCCGATTGAGCGGTGTAGTCGGAACCCGCCGTCGCCGTGCCATTAGCGGTACTATACTCAACTGTTACAGGTTGGTCACTGGCTTCGGACAGGTTAACGACAAAGTCAGCCGCAACCGTACCACTGTCACCTTCGGTAACCGTTACATTATCAACAGAAAGCGTCGGTATGGATGGAGACGTGCCAATGGATTCTCCATTCAGACTATAGCCAGTGGGTTCAAGACTGTCGCCACTACCGTTGAAACCGAAAGAGACAGTACCGTCAGCGGCTAGAGTGCTGTTATAGCTGAGGTTGCGAACTGTATAAAGGTTGCCTTCTTGACTAACAATTTCCGCACCCCAAATATTAGTAATTTCAAAGGGAGCTTCAAACTCCAGAGTCCAACCATTTACATTGCTGGAACTATTGTTGGCAATTTCTAGATTCGCGGTAAAGCCACTTCCCCAATCGTTGGCAATGTTAAAATCTACAGCAAAAGTCATTCTTTAACTCCTATTAGTGAGCGCATTGAGCAAGAACAAAAGCAAGGATTTGTTCTCAGAGCAGGAATTGGTAGCTACAATAATGTTTGCTCGGACATTTTTTGTGGTGCTATCCGCAGGTACCACTAATAGCTATTCTGGCAAGCAAAACATGAAATGTCATCATCTTTTAATAAAGTTATTTTAAAGATTAATAAAAGAAAAATAAAAGCAATATTTGGCTTTAAAAATAAAAATAAATATACTTTTTTCTCTGAAAAATATATTGATAATGACGAATGACGAATGACGACCTCCGCCTTTAACGTTTATTGTACCTACCTATTTATTTCCGTTCAGGATGGGTTGTTTCTGGGGATGCAGCCGCCATTTGACTAATTCGAGCGATCAGTTGATAGAGACGCCCAGAATCTTTACGATTAAAGTAAAAAATCAAGCGGGGCAAATCCGCTGTTTCATCCGGAAGTTCTTCTGGCAAAGCCTTACTTTTGTCAATTTGACCCTTGACAACAATATCGCTAAACTCAGCATTAAGCTGTGCAACCTCAGCATCAGACAACTCTGATTTAAGCCGCATTACGAACCGATCGCCGACATAACGACTAGAATGATAGACGCGGTAGAACCGATGAATCGCCTCGTAAGCCACATCCAGATTATCCGTCACCGTATACAGGCTCGTATCTTCTGGGCTAATCAACCCTCGTTGAATTAAATGCTTGCGAAGATAGGCATCCCAATCGTGCCAGTATGTACCACCAGGGCGATCAATCAAGACTAATGGCACTGGTTCAAGTCGCCCTGTCTGACATAAAGTTAAGCATTCAAACGCTTCATCTTGTGTACCAAAGCCACCAGGAAAAAGCGCGATCGCGTCACTTTCTTTAAGGAAGAATAGTTTACGAGTAAAGAAATATTTAAACCGAATCAGTTTCGGATCTCCCTGAATAAACGGATTCGTTTCCTCAAAGGGAAGCTGAATATTCAAACCAAAGGAATTTTTCGCACCAGCACCTAAATGCCCTGCCTCCATAATGCCACCCCCAGCGCCTGTCATCACCATAAAACCGTGCTGGGTTACATAGCGGGCAAACTCGGCAGCGATTTTATATTCAGGTGTTTGGGAGTCAATCCGGGCTGAACCGAATATCGTCACCTTGCGAACGTGACGATAGGGATAGAATACTTGAAAGGCAGATTCCATATCCTCTAACGTCGCCGTGAGGATTTTCCAGTCCAGGCGATCAATCTCCTCCTGAGTCAGCCGCACCAGTACGCCTAAAGCACGTTGAATCCATTTTTCATCAGTCAGATTTGGCAGTCGCTCGATAAGTGCCGCTAAATCGCCCTTAAGTAACTGCGGATCAGAGTACGAAGGAGATGGAGTCATGGCTACGTTCACTAACGGCTCTCTATTTTATCAATGATTTGTCATTGGTCATTGGTCATTGGTCATTTGTTGATTGTTCATGGTTCATGGTTCATGGTTCATTGGTAATCCTCTTCCCCAGCTTCCAGACGTAGCATGCTACGTCTCTACATTCTCCTGCACCCGGAACACTAAGACTCGACCTCTCGATAAACATAAATATCTCGCTCCCGCCCTACAGCAAATCTGAGGGAATGAGATAAGGTTTTGCTCGATTGAGTCGTGAAAATAATCACAGCTAAGACAATCAAACCCGCTGCACCCAGAAAAATGCTGGGATAGCCCAGAGGTTCAGCCATCGTACCCCAAACCGGACCTGCGATCGCAATCCCTAAATCAAACCCCGCAATACAAGCCGAGAACACGCGCCCACGTTCATGGGCACCGGAGCGATCGGAAATTAAGGCGATCATCAAGGGTAATAAAATCCCCGCCCCTGCTCCCTGAATCAGACCAATCACCAAAAAGGCTTGTGGGGTTTGCGCTTGAGAAAACAGGGTTAAGGCGAGTCCATAGCCAATCAGACTCCCGGTAATAAACACGCCTCGCCCGTACCGATCAGACGCCCGCCCCGCGATTAAACGCATCCCGAAACTCCCGATCGCCACCGCCATGAAAAACCAGCCCGGATTTAAATCGACATTTGTGGCTCGGATATACAACGCCGCAAATGTACTCACCCCACCAAACGCCAACCCAGCCAAAAGCAACACCACAGCCGGAATCCGCAACCGGGGACTCACCAATAGCTGCCAGAATCCTTTGAATGTCAGTTTAGCTGTTTTCGATTTTGCTCCCTGGATTCGCTCAGGTTCCCTCACCTGGCTAGCACAAACAAACGCGAATAAACCCAGTCCCCCAGAAAATAGAAAAAACGCGGTGTAACCCGCTTGAGCCTCCAGCAATCCCCCCAAGGCTGGACCTAATCCCATACCCAAGGGCGTCACCAGACTCATATAGCCAATTAACTCTCCTCGTTGACCGACGGGTGACAAATCGGTCACTAAGGCGATATAGCCTGTCGTAAATGCCGCTAAACCAATCCCGTGAAAGACCCGGATTGCCATTAACCAGGCAATCGAATCCGCCAACAAATACCCTAACGGTGCGATCGCCACCACAATCGTACCAATCAGGATCACCAGTTTACGGCTATGTTGATCGGCTAAATGTCCTAAACGTTGTCGAAACACCAATAACCCGATCGCAAAGCCGCCCATCACCATCCCGACTTGCTGCGTGGTTCCCCCCATGTCTTCAATGTAAGGGGGTAATGCTGGTAGCATCGAAGCTAAACTTGACCAAAACAGAAGACCCGCCGCAAAGAGAGCGAGTAGGTTCCTGCGTTGTTGCGCTTCCATGGTTATGAAGATTTTCATGCCTTGAGTTATCCTGGTTCTATTTACTATTCTTAACATTCGCCGAAACAACCTCCCTCGCCCGATAGATGGGTCTGTCTGAATCGGCAACGGTAGAATCCAATCGCCAAATGTAAAGATTAAATAAAGATTAAGTAAATCTTAAGAAAGCCAATTTCGGTTTAAATCTTTGCCATAATTTAATCATGGAAATTTAATTTAAGTTGTTACGTTCAATTCTTTTTTGTCATAAAATCAGTTACAAAATGCAGATTAAACAAGAAATACATTGTCCAAATTGTGGAAGTAAAGCGCAGCGAGAATACTGTTTTAAAACGAATTTATCTAAGACTCAATGTCCAGCCTGTGATTACTTGATGATTAATTGCTTCCGCACGGGCAAAGTGTTAGAAGCCTATGCACCAGGACTTTATGCTCATCGTTAAAACGTTATTAAGTTAGAACTTACCCATAGGTTCAGAGTAGGGACACGATATTGAGGTACACAGATAGATCCCCGACTTCTTAGAGAAGTCGGGGATCTTGCTTAAAGCTGTACCTCATCAACCACCAAATCTGCTATATCTGCTAAATTTCGGCAAATTCTCAATATCCCTCTAATTTACGCTGTCTGAGTCCTGTTGGCTGAACTTGACAGTTGTAGAAGAATCTGACTATACTGTTTATAGTACATTTGTACTAAACAAGAACTAGCCGATCGCGAGTCGAGTAAACCACCTGAGACGCCTAGATCACACCCGATTTCAATCCTGAGAGGCTAACCTAGGGAACATGCGATCGCGGATTAATGTAAGTTATCAAGAACAAGGAGACTAATTGTGGTTGCAACTAAAGACAGCAAAGACCAAATTTTTAAAGCCTTTGAGCAAATCCTGAACCAACGCAAAACCATTGACTCCAAAATCGCCACGAAGGAAGAAGAAGCTGAAAAACAGAAAAATCAACAGGTTCTAGACGTCGCCTCAACCTACACCGTTGATAGTATTGTCAAAGGATTAGCCGATTTACAATTAGACTTTGGCACAATTATTAATCAACTCTCGGAAAAATTAACCAGCGAATCGGAAAAAGGGGATCAACTCAAGTTAGCCATTCAGGTAGAAACGCAGCAATTACAATACTTGCAACAAATTCGTGTCGTCGCTGACGCTTTGCATATTCTCACCCAAGAACACCAAGAAAACCGGAAACGTCTTGAACAAACCACCACAGAACAGCGTCAATCAATTGAGAAAGATAAAGCAGATAAGCACAAATCCTGGTTAAAAGAACAGGCGGAATTTGAGCAGAAGGTTCAGGAAGAAGCTGAATCATTAGCCAAAGAGCGACAACAGCAAGAATCTGACTATACTTACCAAATAGAACGTCAGCGCAAAATTGAGGCTGATGAATACGAAACCTTAAAACGTAACCAAGAACGAGAACTGCGCGAAGCCAACCAAGAAAAAGAAAAACACTGGTCGGAACGGGAAAAGATTCTGCAAGAGCGCCAGCCCCTATTTAAAGAATATCAGCAAAAAGTTGATAACTTCCCCAAAGACTTAGAGGAATCAGTGAAGAAAGCCAGAGAAGAGGCGATTAAAGACGTTCACCAAGATGCAAAAGTTAAAGCCGAGTTACTGGATAAAGAATGGGAATCCAGCAAGCAAAGTTACGAGTTCAAAGTTCAGTCTCTGGAAGAAACAATTCAAAAGCAGACTGAACAAATCAATCAACTCTATGCTCAGTTGCAGGATAGTCTAAAGCAGTCTCAAGCGTTGGCAATGAGGGCTTTTGATAGTTCGACAAATGTTAATAATGCAGAAAAAAGCAAAGCCTAGATCCGTTCTGTAGGGGCGGGTTTTACCGATAACGTTTCGGACAAAACCGATAACGTAACTAAACCCGCCCATCTAGGGTAAGCAGGGTTGTAGGGGCGGGTTTTACCGATAACGTTTTGGACAAAACCGATAACGTAACTAAACCCGCCCTGACCCCACCGTTAACTGATCATCCATCACGACTCAAAATACCCCAGGTAAGAATTATGGCAAGCAAACCCAATAGCAAAAACACCAAAGCTGAAATCCTCGAATCTTATGAAGAATTATGGAAAGAGCGGAAAGAGTTAGAAGGTAAACTAAAACAACTTCAGAAAGAGGTCAAAAATAACGGCGCGTCCCCAAATGGTCAGCACTCTGGAATCGTGAGCAAAAAGCTGTCTACCGCTTCTGATAAAATGACAGCAACAATGGATTGTTTGGTTGAGTTACAAGTTGGATTTGGTGGTGCGGTGAGTGAGTTATCGGAAAAACTCACAACTGAAGCAGCGAGTTTACAAGAATTACGACAAGCGGTTTCCGAAGAAACACAACAGCTTGAAGCCTTATATGATTTAGACGACATTGAAGAAGATACGCTAGATGATTTAATTGAAACCTACGAAGAAAACTCGAAAACCTTTGAAGCTGAAATCAGTCAACAGCGAGAGGCATTAGAACAAGAAATTCAGGACTTGCGTCAAGCTTGGCAAAAAGAGCAGGCTGAACATCAACAGGCGATTAAGGAACGGAACGAAGACCATCAAAGAAGTCGTCAACGGGACGATCAAGAGTACAAGTATGATTTAGAACTACGTCGTAATTTAGACCAGGACACTTACGACCAGCAGCAGAAAACTCTGTACAAGGAATTGGAAGAAGCTCATCAAGCGCAACAACAGCAATGGGAGGAACGAGAAAAGGCGATCGCCCAACAGGAAAAGACCTTTGATGAGTTAAAATCTAAGGTAGACGCCTTTGACCAAGAGAAGGAAGCGGCGGTGAAGAAAGCCAAAGAACAAGGAAAGGCGATCGCGAATAGCCAAGTTAAAGTTAAGGCAGATTTACAACAGTTAGAAATCGACGGGCAAAAGCGCTTCTATAACCTACGGATTGAATCGCTGCAAGAAACCATTGAAAACCAAGAAGCCCGGATTGACAACCTCTCCAAACAACTGGATGCGGCGCTGAAACAGGTGCAGGATTTAGCAGTTAAGGCAATTGAAGGAACCTCAAATTCCAATTCTTACCAGGCGCTGAAAGAAATTGCCTTAGAACAGGCTAAAGGGCAAACCAAAACCAAGTAAACAAACGGGTAACAGCACATCTGGAATTTGTAGAGACGTTCCATGGAACGTCTCTCGCCTTGCTGAACCGACATAATTGGGCAATGGACACGAATATGGTCTAATCTGGGTTTGGCAATTTGTAAAAAATGTTGAGGAGAGAAACTTGGAGCGGACATTTTTGATGATTAAGCCAGATGGCGTTCAGCGTAATCTGGTGGGTGAAATTATCCAACGGCTGGAAACAAAAGGCTTTACCCTAGTGGGACTCAAGCTGATGAGTGTTAGCCGCGAACTAGCAGAACAACATTATGCGGTTCACAAAGACAAGGGGTTTTTTGCTGGACTGATTGAATTTATCACCTCTGGTCCTGTTGTCGCCATGGTTTGGGAAGGGGAGGGAATTATTGCTTCCGCCCGGAAAATCATTGGTGCAACCAATCCTCTCAGCGCTGAACCGGGAACAATTCGGGGTGATTTTGGCGTTACCGTTGGTCGCAACCTGATTCATGGTTCCGATGGACCAGATACGGCTAAAGAGGAAATTAAGCTTTGGTTTAAGGAAGAGGAACTGGTAAGCTGGCAACCGACTATCAATCCTTGGATTTACGAGTAAGGATTTGATCCGTTTATTGTTTGTCGGGGTACGATAGAGTTTACTCCAACAATAACAGTAATAGGATTGCAGAGTCTTATGTAGGGTGGGCAATGCCCACCCTACCCCTATAGTTTTACAGCGCTTTTCAAGTAAGTGAGGTACACAGACAGATCCCCGACTTCGTAGGAGTTGTCGGGGATCTTGCTTAAGGCTGTACTTCATCAACCACCAAATCTGCTGTAATCCTCAAATTGCGTAAATCCTAAGTGACAATAAAAAAGGGAGTGTTTCTCAAATGACAGTGAGTCCAAATTACGCCTATATCTCTCCAGAAGACTATTTAGAAGGAGAAAAAATATCCCCAATCAAGTGATGGGACTTTAAGTAGAGACGTTGCATGCAACGTCTCTACAAACCGCTATTACGCTTACCGCCGCTCTAGCGTCAGCCAATTCGGGATTATTTTGGATTTATCCTTTCTTTTGCCTTTTTGAATGCTCTCGTTTGAACAACGCTCCAAATCCCAGAGCTGTCGCTGAGCCAAGGAGAGTAAGGGGTTCGGGTACAGAAGAGATGCGGAAAGCAAAGTCCTGATTATCAAGTGAATCCCACGGACCAAAATGTGGACCTCCGTTTGGACCGACACCCGTCGATTCGACTGCGTTGAATTGTTGGGCGCCGACAGTTGGAGCAACGCCACCCGGATTCGCCCAAGTCCAGGCATTACCAGATGCATTAGCCACGCTGAACCAGTAGGTTGAACCTGCTTCGAGAAAGACGTCTTGGGGTTCCCAATCTATAAAATAGTGGTACACGTCGTCCCCGTCATTGTCCAGAGCTTGTACTGATGTAGTCCACTGGCTTATGCCACCAAAGTTCCCAGTTGCTGCTGGTTTACCGTTGTTGTCAGTATGAAAAGTGATTTCAAATTCATCCTGACTGGTGAATGGCGCACTACCCCACCACTCGACTTTGCTCACCCAGCCACTAGAAGCTGGTATAAAGTCATCAGCCAAGACTGGTCCTCCAGATCGGTGTAAAGATACAAACGGAGAATTCACTCCCTGCCCAGGTCCGCCTTCATCCCACTCGAAAGTCACATTAGCTGCCGAGGCGATAGACTGTTGTCCAGCCATACCAATGGCTACAGTAGCACTAATGATCGCCAAGCTGGAAGCGAGGCGTTTTGTCAACTTATTGTTCAACGTACAAATCATACTGACTCATCCTTGTTTCGTTACGTTTGGATCTGAGACAGGTCAGTACACATCAACAAAACTATGTCGCGAACTCTCTCAGCCTTGTTTAGGTTTGACGGCATTTTCTAACCCGGTGTAACACGGTAGGTAGATCTGGCAACGCCATGTTCTACTCTTCTTGTGATCTATGACATCGGCTCTAAAATTGCTATAGCCTTGGCTGATCATCCTAACAATACCGACCTGCTAACAAAAATGTCATGATAAACATCTATGTAAGTGATCATACTCTCTTTATTTTCTATATCAAGCGAATAAAACCTATCTTTATTGAATCTTTACATCGGTTTCTTTTCTTTGTAATTATTCATGTAAAAGCTCATGAAGCTTAAATCTAAGCTAGCTATGCAAATATCCAGACAAAACTTAAAAACATAAAAACAAGTATAAAATAATTTAAAATTTTACAAATATACATTGCACTAATGTTACACGAATCATTTAAATAATAAGGTAAATTTATAAGACTTGCTGGAAGAATAAAAATACTGACGTAAGCTTTAAAGAATTGAACGTAACTTCCATTACGCTTACTGACGATGCATCACATACTGGCGTCAAAGATGATGGCTGGATTTCTGTTCACCGATTAAGGCAAACTGCATATCTCCCTAATGGCTGAGAGATAGAATCAAGAAACGAGGCATCTTGATTGCCAATCGGCGATTCCTATCGATTATGACTCCCAACCGTTTTGTGTTCTATCTCAAAGTTCAGCGTGTCGAACAGGCTTGTCTGTTTGAGTTGTCCTGGGGGCGAGGACAACAAATTGGTGTCACCGTACCCTATCCAGAAACCCTAACCACACTGTATCAGGAGTGGAGTAAGGTTTATCTGAGTTTCTATAAGCAGGCGTTGCGAGGGCGGGTGTCTCAGATGGGGAACTTGAGCAAACCACCCATCGATTGGCACGCTAAACTGGTTCAAGCTGAGGCAAAATTACTCTACGAGTTTCATCAATGGTTGCGGCGAGGGGAGTTGTTTGAACTTCGTTCTCGTATCGTTCAGGCGGTTCGAGATCAGGGGATGAAAGATACTCAGCCGATTATCGAAATCTTTATCACCTGTAATCCCCTAGAACTCGCCCGATTACCCTGGGAAGCCTGGGAAATTGGTACCGAGTTTGCAGCACCCTCTCAAATTCATATCCTGCGGACACCTCTGACAATTCAAGGCACAACGGTGACACCGAGGCGGCGGCGACGGGCGCGGGTTTTAGTGATTTGGGGAGATGATACCGGATTAAATTTTAAGGCAGATCAAGAGGCGGTGCGATCGCTCTCTGGAATTGCTGAGGTTGTGTTTGTCGGTTGGCAACCGGGACAGGACACTGAATCATTAAAAACGGAAATTGTCAAGCAGATTACCGATGCACGGGGCTGGGATATCTTATTTTTTGCGGGTCATAGTAATGAAACCATCTTAACTGGCGGAGAGTTTGCGATCGCGCCGGGAGTGTCTCTGAATTTCAGTGAAATCGTCACCCCTCTGAAAATCGCCAAGGAACGCGGCTTACAGTTTGCCCTGTTTAACTCCTGTAATGGACTCAGTTTAGCCAATTCCCTGATTGATTTGGGCTTTCCTCAGGTGGCGGTAATGCGAGAACCGATTCACAATCAAGTCGCCCAAGAATTCCTGGTGCAGTTTCTGCAACGGTTAGCCCAGTTTCATGATGTGCAAGAATCTCTGCGGGAAGCCTGTCAGTATCTCAAATTAGAAAAGCATCTCACCTATCCTAGCGCCTATCTGGTTCCCTCCCTATTTCGCCATCCTGACGCCCCCCCGTTTCGCCTAGAACCCACAGGCTGGAAGCAACGGGTAAAGTGTTGGTTACCCACTAAACCTGAAGCGATCGCACTTTTGGTGCTTATGTTTCTTAGTTTACGCCCTGGGGTGCAAGATTTTCTACTGGAACGGCGGGTTTGGATGCAGTCGGTTTACCGGAACATTACTGAACAGCTTCCTACAGAGAAATCTCCCCCTGTTCTCTTAGTACATATTGACCGCGAGTCTCTCATCCATGCCAATATTGACGCACGACGCATTAATCCCATTGATCGCACCTATTTAGCCCGTCTTATTGATCAGCTTACCGCCTTAGATGCCAAAGTTATTGGGTTAGATTATCTCCTGGATAGTCCCACCGATGAAGATGACATTCTAGCGCAGTCTATTCAGCAATCCATTGACAAAAAACAAACCTGGTTAGTCTTTGCATCGGTAAAAACTGGGAACGAAGAACTAGGAATCATTGATAGTCTCGCTCACCCCAATTGGAGTTTAGAGGCTTATATTAATGCGCGACTGTGGTACGCTAAACTTCTCTCCGCCAATACCAATTGTGCGGATAGTTGTTCCTTTGCCTATTTATTAGCCCTCGCCCACGCCGCTAATCAAACACCTGCTCCAAATTTACCCCAACCGCAGCGATTAACCGAGACGGATTCATCGGCAAATTTCCGCACCCGATTCATTCACTATTTAGACAACAATCCCGCACCCAATCCCCTCACAGAATTTTTGCATCCGTTGCGCCTTCCGGCAATGACTAGCCTATCGCGAAATTTCCAACAACTTTGGTTATATCCAATTATTGATTTTTCCATTCCCCCCGATTATGCTTATCAAACAATTGCCGCTTGGGAGTTACTAGAAAATACTGATAACGCACCAACAGCGGCACAATTAAACCAGCAAGTTGTCCTGATTGCGGCGGGTGGATATGATCAAGCTGGGGTAACCGATGGAGGGAGTGATAACTTTCCCATTCCTATGGCTGTATCCTATTGGCGATCGCAAAATCCGCAACTGAATTATCCGCCTGTATATACAGGGGGTGAATCTCATGCCTATACTATGCACCATTTATTAAGCCAGCGATTAGTAATTCCAATACCAGATTTATGGATGGTTGGTATGGCGGCATTTCTCGGTAAAGGAATGGTGTTACTCATCAGTGAACGCCGACAAATTCGGACAGGACAATGGTTGCTACTATTAACCAGTACCACCGCTATTTATGGAATCATTAGCTTACAGGTTTATATTTCCGCCGCCCTATTGGTTCCCTTGGTTTTACCATCGGTTACAATTTGGATTTACGCACTACCTATTTTTTGGAGACGATTGAATAGTGAATCTTAGCAGAATACAGTGTTTATTTCTGACAACTTGTCTCGTTTTATCTGCGGCAAAACTAGCGCTAACTGCCCCGATTCATCCCGATGTATCCTGGAGAACAATTCGCCGTGACTTGTTAAATCGCAAAGAAGATCCACCCCTAGGTTCACGACCCGTTGACCTTTGCCTAATTACACCAGAATACCACAGAAATTCAGTCACACTTTGGCAGAATCGCCCATTATTTGTTTGGCAAGGAAAAATCGGTGGAATTGGCATTCGTCAGGCAAATAGTGAGCAGATAATCTGGCGTCAACCGATTGCTGCGAATGATAGGCAAAGGGTGAATCGTTTAAGTTATACAGGAGACCCCTTAGAACCTGGTCAAACCTATCATTGGGTCATTTTTGATCAGGCAGAAGATAGCCAACCTATACGATTTATACCCTTTACCATCCTCAATGGCAAACAGCGCGATCGCATTCGGGTGCGATTGATTATTTTAGCCGCACAATTGAAGGAAAAAGGGGCAACGACTGAAGAAATGGCATTAGAACGAGCCAATTATTTCAGTAAACAGCAACTTTGGTCAGATGCGTTGCAAGAAGTATATCGGGTAGATAATCCCTCTGCCGAACTTCGGGATATAATGGGGGAACTTTCCACTCAATTGTGTTCATAAGTTCCGTGAACAGATCAATAAGGAAACTCGTACTTAAACGCCTCTGAACCCTGATAGCCCGAAATATCTGCCAATCGTTCTAATGGTTGCACCCCGGAATAAAACTGTCCCTGAATTTCCCAGGTGGGAACCCCTTTAATATTAGCGGCTTTACAGCGTTCGGGTTGGGCATTTTCACCACGAGGATGACATTCAATGTAATCAATTTGATTAAATGCCGCTTGACCAAAAAGTTGTTTTTGTTCGTGACAATGAGGGCAAGTAAATGCACCATACATTCTTGCTCCTACGGTGTTTAAATGACGTGCCAACGTGAGTTCAGCCGCACCGGAGATATGGGTAATGGGTGGAGCGGATTCTCCTGTAGCAGCGCTAGCGCTAGGAATCTGAGTGTAGACTCCCACTATCCCCGTGAACGTCAGCAAACCAACCGCCAATCCTGTCAGCGTAACTTGCTTAATATTTTGCCAATCATGACCGATGGTAGTCCACAGAAATAGGGTTAAGGACAACAGCGCCGAGGCGATGCAATAGGGACAAATACCCTTGACAATAAACAGCATCACGACCATCAGATAGCTGCTACTCACCAGCATACAGGTGGTAATTGCCAGCATGACTAGCCAACTGGATTCCACCCACTCAGATGACAAGGATTTAATGGCAAAAGGTGCTAGAGTAACTCCTGCCAACGTGGTGTAGGCAAGAAATCCCAATAGGGGGAGAGGGAGTCCAAAAACCTGGGCATAAGGACTTTCTAGCACCGCCTGACAGCCATGAGTGGGACAAATCTCCGCTGCTTTTCCCAACCATTCAACCACGGTGAGAAATGCTGTCTCCAGCATTCCCAAAACCGCGATCGCTCCAATCCAATATCGGTTTGTTATTTGTCCTTTGTCATTCGTCATTTGTCAGGGAATGGGGAATAGGGAATGGGGAATAGGGAATAGGGAACAGGGAACAGGGAACAGGGAACAGGGAATAGGGAATTTAATCAATCAGAATATCTTCTTGTTGATTATCCTCTACTGGATGCTGCCATTCAATATTTGGCATGGATTCAAATGCCCGTCGTAACGAATCTTCCCACAATTTGCGAATCTTTGCCAGATAGGGATCACCTAAGCGCAGTTGCAGTTTCTGGCGAGCCATAAATGTGCCAGCTTCATACATGACCAAGTTAATCGGAGGTCCAACTGAAATATTCGATTTCATGGTTGAATCGATAGACAGCAGAGCGCACTTGGCAACAGCCTCTAGTGGCATATCATAAGTGAGCGTTCGGTCAAGGATGGGTTTGCCATACTTAGTTTCGCCAATTTGCAAAAACGGCGTTTCCAGCGTGGCTTGAATAAAATTCCCTTGGGTGTAAATCAGATAGAGTTGTGGTGCTTCGCCGCGAATTTGACCCCCGACTAACAAACTACAGTTAAAATCAATGCGATCGCGTTCTAACCAAGGACGGTCTTGATCTTGAATTTGTCGCAGTTTGCTGCCAATATAACGAGTCACCTCATACATATTCGGGAGGGAGTGGATATTCAGTTCTTCCTGACTTTGTAGATCCCCATGCAACCGATTGATCACCCCTTGGGTAATCGAAAGGTTTCCTGATGTACATATAACAATCGCTCGTTCTCCTGGCAGGGAAAAATCAAAAAGCTTATTGTAAGTAGAAATATAGTCTACCCCGGCATTGGTGCGAGAGTCTGCCGCTAAGACTATACCAAAACGGTTAATAATACCCAGACAGTAAGTCATTGCCAAATTACGTCCTCATGAATTCGACTGAGAACCCGATGTAAACACCAGGGTTCACCCGCATTCGCCAATTGATGGCACGGCGTAGACTGATGTTGCCTGGACTGGATTAGCGAATTGTCCCTTTGGTAAGGTTTTATACTACTCCTACGCATCTTCATTGGTATATTTACAAGTCCTCTAATTCCAGCGTAATCCTCCTGAGGGACTTCTGGGACAAAAAATTGGTCATTCGTCTTATGTCTTATGTCTTATGTAAAGTCAGGGCGGGTTTAGTTAAATCTGGGTGTAACCAAAAAGATAGTAGTGAAAACCGCCCCTACAGAATCTCCCTGATCTGACACCTATCTCCCAGACGTGCCATGGCACGTCTCTACATTGCTCCCTATCTCCTCAATTAGCAGGCTGAGAGGCTAACGCCGCTGACTGACAAGTACCTGGTACAGGGGATTGAGTATTGACCTCTACCTGTTTATATCCGGCGGTAGTCAACAACTGACTCACAACGAGTTCGGCGCGTTCGTTGGCTTTGTTTAATACCCCTTGCTCACAGGCATTGAAGACTATTTTCTTCAACGTCTCTTGTTGCGCCAACATCTGCAACTGGGGCGCTGTATCGGGTCCTAATCCCAAGAATCCGCGATTGTAGTCATACACCTGTGACCGATTCACGTCAATTTTGCTGTCTAAAATTTTGGGGGGTGGCAGTTGAAGTTGCAGCGTATCATTGACAGTTTGCACATTTTCTGGTTTTAGTTCCGCCAAATCGACACCAGCCCGCACCTCACCATAAGCAATATAAAGGAGTGTGGTTTCCGCGATCGGATACCCTGCCAACGTCCGAGCTTGACGAGTCGGAACCACCGCCTCCATCGTAAACACCGCCGTGGTTAAGTCGCTAGCCTCCCGCACTTGCTGGACAATCAAGGAGCGCACGTCAACTTCGGGTGCGGGTTGAGGGGTGCTAAACAGCGTCGTTACTTGTCCCAGAAAACGAGACCCGGTGCGCCATACCCCAATGCCAAAAATCAGGGCGACAACTACCGTAGCGCCTGTAGTCATTAGCATCAGGTTTCTCAGTATCCCGAACTTATGGGGACTAATCTGATATTTGTCAAATGGATTATTCATGGCATTACTCCTTAAACCGGGCTGTCTGGGTGTCTCTAAGTATAAGATTAGCGCTTTGGCAGAAGCAGAACTTTTTGATTAAATGTATATCAGGATACAAAAAACTGAGTCAAATCTCTCCTCCACTCCTCTAGAATACCGATGTAGCCATCCAATCATCGACTCAAATTCCTCAAACAGGTAACATAAGCCAGAGCTAATATCTTCACCTGTCGCACCAATCCAATCCTACAATTGAATCAGGGCGGGTTTTGTTGCTCCGTTATCGGTGAGCAAGGGCGGGTTTTGTTGCTCCGTTATCGGTGAGCAAGGGCGGGTTTTGTTTTTCCGTTATCGGTGAGCAAGGGCGGGTTTTGTTTTTCCGTTATCGGTGAGCAAGGGCGGGTTTTGTTTTTCCGTTGTTGGTGAGCAAGGGCGGGTTTTGTTTTTCCGTTGTTGGTGAGCAAGGGCGGGTTTTGTTGTTCCGTTATCGGTGAGCAAGGGCGGGTTTTGTTGTTCCGTTGTTGGTGAGCAAGGGCGGGTTTTGTTGTTCCGTTGTTGGTGATAAGCTAGCTTGAGTTCCTAAACCCGCCCCTACAGAGTTCCTAAACCCGCCCCTACGATTGACTTATTTAACTAAATGAGGGTTATCACCAATGGGTTTCAAATTCATCAAACCAGTTCAACGAGTCCTACTGAGTACAGCGTTACTTTCTCTGGGACTCTGGAGTTCCCCGGTATACGCTCAAGTCTCTGATGCCCAAGTCTCAGCGCTGGTGGAAGCCCTGCGACTAGCCGCACCGCAAACGGGAAGGGCAGATGATGGACTCTATAGCGACTGGCAAATTAAACCAGGTAATATTCCTCGATGGTCAAAGCAATGTATTGGACGAGAACTTTCACCTGCCGATTTTGAAGCTAGTCCGGTTACGGCGCGGACTATCTTGGTTTGCGTGATGCGGGATGTGTTGAATGAGCAGTTTCGTGCCAGTAATAATAATGAGTCCGTGGCAATACAACGGGCTGCGGCTTGGTGGATGACTGGGGATGGGAGTCAATATAATAGCATTCCTGAAAACTCTTACACCTACACTTACATTCAGAATGTGCTGAAAAATTACCAACAGCAACGCCGTAATCCCCAAACCCAACAACCTGCAACTCCCGCCCAACCCGCCACGACTCCCTCTGCGGCAAAACCAGCATCGTCCTCTCAACCGACGGAAAGTCAATCTTCAGCCGCTTCTCAGCCTCAAGCCACCGCCCGTTCCTCCGCCAATAACGCGATTTCTGATAGAAAAGTCGCTGCTTTAGTGGAAGCATTACGACGCGCCGCACCACAAACGGGAATCGAAAATGATGGACTTTACAGTGATTGGCAAATTAAACCAGAAAATATTCCCCGTTGGTCAAATCAATGTATTGGAGAGGAACTAACACCCGCCGATTTTGCAGCGAGTCCGGCGACTGCCCGTACTATTTTAGTTTGTGTGATGGGAGATGTGTTTAATGAACAGTATGAGGCGAGTGGTAACAATGAGACAGTAGCGGTACAGCGAGCGGCGGCTTGGTGGATGACGGGTGATCCCCAGCAATATAATCAGGGTTCCACGGCGGATTATACTCAACGAGTTTTAAATTTTTATCGGCAATCTTTTTTGAAGTTATTCCCCCATTTGTAAGTAATAAGTTGTTCAGCATTTAAACCGTCATGTCAATAATGACGAAATCCTTGTAATGCGTTAAGCGCTCTAGCGACCACGATGGTCGCACTACCCATAATGATTTCGCAATGCTTGACAATAAAGTTTAAATGCCGAACAGCTTAAGGCGCGATCGCCTTCCCAGCTACAATACACATGAAATGATTCGATGTTACTTGCGAACTCTAATTATTAGGTAGCGAACTCTAATTATTAGGTAGCGAACTCTAATTGTTAGGTAGCGAACTCTAATTGTTAGGTAGCGAACTCTAATTGTTAGGTAGTGAACTTTAATTATTAGGTAGCGAACTCTAATTGTTAGGTAGCGAACTCTAATTATTAGGTAGCGAACTCTAATTATTAGGTAGCGAACTCTAATTATTAGGTAGCGAACTCTAATTATTAGGTAGCGAACTCTAATTATTAGGTAGCGAACTCTAATTGTTAGGTAGCGAACTCTAATTGTTAGGTAGCGAACTCTAATTGTTAGGTAGTGAACTTTAATTATTAGGTAGCGAACTCTAATTATTAGGTAGCGAACTCTAATTATTAGGTAGCGAACTCTAATTATTAGGTAGCGAACTCTAATTGTTAGGTAGCGAGCAAGATGCTCGCACTACTTCAAAATATCTCCCAAAAGAAAGGATAATCCTCCGGAGTCTTTGACAATCCCGCCTTAACCGGATTTTGTCTAATATACTCCCATGCCTGATCGAATTCCTTTTCATCCCTCATCAGCTTATCATATCTTCCATCTTGCCAAACTTTCCCAATATGTTTCATGACTTTGGGAATTTGTTTGGCGCTATAACTTTTGATACTATGCAAAATACTGCCAATTGACCAAAACTCTGTTTCAGTTTTGAGGCAAGGTTGAATCAGTAGATGTACGTGATCTGGCATAATAACCCCAGTAAATATCTGATATCGTTGATTGTGGAAGAATTGGCAAGCCTCTAGCACAACCTGTTGAGCGTTTGGGGTTAGTTCTAGTCGTTCCCAGGTCACAAAAGTAATGAAGTATCTGCCTTTTGCTATTTCTAATCGGTGGATTGGTTTTTTGAATTTCATTGTATTTACCTGTTGTTATATTAGCCCGTAGTGCGAGCGTCTCGCTCGCTATGGGAATATAGGATTCTCGCTCGCTATGGGAATATAGGATAAATATGATTTAAAATTTTATTGTAACGGGATTAAAAGCTGTCACGCATTTAAATTGGGAATGATATCAATTTCGTTTGTATACTCATCCTAATATCACGTATTTAAATTGAAAATAAAACCTTACACTTTTACCTAAAAAGCAGCATCTCCCTCATCTCCCTCATTTCCTTCATCTCCCCCATCTTCCCCTAACCAATTATTCAGCAGACCCTACTTAGCGAGCAAGATGATCGCACTACAACAACAACGAACAATAACTGGAATTTCGTGAATTTCGCAACGGACTTTTGCCGCAAACAAGTCTACCGAAAGTACCCCTTTTTTCAAAAGGTCTCTTTATTTTTAGTCCGCACTCGCTGATACACCTGTTCCATTGCCTCAATAAACGAACTATCCTTATGCCAAAAGGGTGGAATATCTCCGGCTTTTTTAATCAAAATGGCGGGAATATTAGCAGTTGCATCCACCTCCACCCTTGAAGGTAATCGTTTTTCTCCTAACCAAAACTCCTTCTGACTCACAGATGATGGTGGTGGCATTTTTTCTGGCTGGGTATAGTAAGATTGGGCAGGTTCTATGGCGGCTTCTTGATCCTGTAAAGCTTGAGATAACACTTGACCTAATGGGGATTTAGCCAGTTCTTGCTGTAGCTTTTCTCGTGATAAACCTCTGAGTTCAAACAGTAAAAAGGGGTCAGCATCTAACGCCGTCGCGACTAAGTAATACACCCCGGCGATATGTTTACAGGGATTTGACCAGTCGGGACAAGAACAATGGGTGGTAAAGTCAGAACGGCTTTTGGGTAATAACTGAAGGTTGACATCAGCAAATGCCTCTTCAATATTATCTGGCATCTCATTCATTAACAGTTTAGAGACAAAACTTGCCTTAGATGACAAATTCGCGATCGCCTTTGACCAAGATGCTGCTGAAATGGGTTTTATTTCAATGGTTGTGGTGTACAATGGTTCTTTATAAACGCCAAAATAGGGATTAATTGAACCCCTAACTTTTGCGGTTATTTTCCCCTGAATAATTTGATACTCCTTAATCTTACCCCCACTGGCATAAGAACGCCCTCGTCCCAGTCTACCGGAGTCGGTAAAGGATTCTAAGGCATCAATAAAGCGCTTTCCCCACCATGTTCGGCTGAATCTAGACATTCTGCATAACTCCTAATTTTAATAGCACTTGTAGGGTGGGCATTGCCCACCAAAATCAACTCAAATTCCCACTCCTAACTTTATAAAATAGGACATTGCCCACCAAACTTAACTCAAAATCATCCTTCATAACTTTATAGAATAGCAGTTTTATTCAAAGCAATCAACTGTTTAAACCGTTCATTATCCAGTTCCGTTAACCACGACTCATCCGCCCCAACAATCGCCCCCGACAATTTTTTCTTCTCTTCAATCATCTTATCAATCCGTTCTTCTAACGTGCCTAATGCCACGAATTTATGCACAAAAACATTCTTCTTTTGACCAATCCGAAAGGCGCGGTCAGTGGCTTGATCTTCAACGGCGGGGTTCCACCAACGGTCAAAATGGAATACGTGATTGGCTTTGGTTAAGGTGATGCCGACTCCTCCAGCTTTCAGGGATAAAATAAACGCCGAGGGTTCAGTATCAGGGTCTTGAAACGCCGTAATCATTTGCTCTCGTTTTGCCCGACTAATGCCACCATGAATATAATAGGTGTTGTAATGCAAGGTCTGTTTCAGATAGTGTGTTAGGGCGCTACCAATGTCCGTAAATTGGGTGAAAATCAGCAAACTTTCTCCTTCTGCATTCACTTCTTCAATCATTTCTAGCAGGCGTTCTAATTTATGCGATCGCGTGGGCGAGAATTCACTGTTATCTTGGAGAAACTGGGCTGGATGATTGCAAACTTGTTTGAGTTTCATTAGGGTTGACAAAATTAACCCTTTGCGGTTTATTCCTTCAGCGTCTTCTAGTTTTGCCTCTACATCTTTGACCACGGCTTCATATAACGAGGCTTGTTCTTGAGTTAGCTGACAATACTGTTTATGTTCCAGTTTATCGGGTAAATCTTTAATAATCTGTTTGTCTGTCTTCACCCGTCGTAGAATCAACGGTTGGACTAACTGTTTTAATACTGTTGATTGTCGGCGGTTATTGTCTTTTTGAATCGGCAGTTCAAAGGCTTTACGAAACTGGGTTTGTTTGCCTAAATAGCCCGGATTGAGGAAGTTGAAGATTGACCAAAGGTCTAATAAACGGTTTTCTATTGGCGTTCCGGTTAACGCCACCCGATGATGGGCGGGTAATTTGAGAATGGCTTTGGTTTGGGCGGCTTTGGGATTTTTAATGTTTTGGGCTTCGTCGAGAACTAAACGGTGCCAGGTGACACGTTTAAGCAGTTTTTCGTCTTTGCGGGCGAGGGTGAATGAGGTAATAATGACATCAAGGGTTTGGCTAGCTGATTTAAACTCCTTTTCGGTTTTAATTCGGTTACTCCCATGATGAACTAAGGTACGCAAATGAGGGGCAAATTTTTCAATCTCTTTTTGCCAATTCCCCACCACCGAAGTTGGCGCAATTAATAGGGTGGGGGCTACCGAAGAGTCGGTTTCGCGTTCCTTGACTAACTGGGCAATAATCTGAATCGATTTACCCAAGCCCATATCATCGGCTAGACAGCCATTGAGTCCCAATTGTTCTAAATATTGTAGCCAAGATACACCGCGTTTTTGATACTCCCTTAAGGTTCCTTTTAATTGGGCGGGATTGTCAATCGGTTCCAGTCGGCTGGGGTTATTTAAGCACGCCATCATTTGACCTAAGATAGCATCATGTTCGACTTCTATCTCTGTGTCAGCTTCGCTGGTTTTCTTGAGTAACTCCAGGAGTGTCATTTCCGCTGTTTCTTCCTGGTGGGATTGCCAAAACTCCAGCATTTGCTGCATCTTAGTTTTATCCAGTTCAATCCACTGACCTCGAAACTGCACCAAGGGCGTTTTTGCCGCCACTAACTGTTGCCATTCCTGGGGGGTGACGACTTGACCGCCGATGGAGAGTTGGTAGTGATATTGAATAATTGTATCCAGGTTAAAATAACCCTTACTCGCGGCTTTTGTAGATTGAGAGGTTTTCGGGGAAGCCTTGAGGCGCAGCTTGGCACGTTGACGCCCGGAGGGAGTCCACCAGGCGGGAACAATGACTTTATATCCGGCATCTTCTAGCACCCACGCTTGTTCTTTGAGAAACGTGAATGCTTCCGCTAAGGTAAGGTTTAACCCCGTAGGTTGGTCAGTTTCCAAGCCGCGCCAAATTTGCGGGTAAATCCGGGCAGCATAACCGAGATTTAAGAGTAAGGTTTTCTCGAACTCTTGACCAAATTGTTGATAAACGGTGGCTTTCTTTTTTTTAGTTAGAGTCCAATAGTCGGCAACCGCTAGTTTCAGAGATGGGTCTTTTTTCGACGCGACGATAAACTGAATCTCCCAGGAGTTTTGCGACTCCTCCGCCGGGTTTTCTAATTGAAAACAAAGATGGAAATTTGAGGTGTCAGATCCTCCCCGAATCTGTTGTTTCCAACTTGACCATTGTTTATAGAGGTCTAAGGCAGATTCAGGGGCTTGCGCTAGGGGAGTTTGTGAGGAATAAAGGCAATCGGTAATCAGAGAATGATTAATTCTTTTATCCAAGACAGCCGGGATTGGTGTATTCGTGACAATCTCCGTCAGTAAACATTCAGAAAAATGGCGGAGTAAGGTTTCTTTGGCGTAAAATTCGATCGGATCAGGGGGACTGGCGTAACCGGATACACAAGCAAGGGGCATATAATCTTGATAATAGTCAATCGTCTCTTCATAGTGATCCGATATAATTTGCCAAGCTGGATAAAGTTCAAATAACTGAGGTTTGGCGCTGCGTTTACGTTTGCTTTTGGGTGGGGGAATTTCTCTGTATTTAAGCGATGGAATATATTGGTCTTTAAGGATAATCTGTTTAAAGGACTGGGTGTAGTGATACCAAAACAGTAAATCAGACCCCAGTTGCAGTTCGGCGGGATTGTAGAGGGCAATAAAATGCAGGTCATTTAAGCATTTAATCACGGGGGCGATTGTGCCAGATTTACGTCCAGATGTTTGGCGAACCGGGCTAATCTGATAACAATCAATTGTCCAGATATGCCACTCCACAGATTCTGGCAATTCGATTTCCAGATAGCGGCTTAATTCCAGTGACGGAAGTGGTTGTGCTTGAGTGGTGGGCAGAATAAAGTATTGGGGAGTAATCTGATCCTGAATCGCGCTAGATGAGGTTGGAGAAACGCCAAGTTCATTCACCAGAAGGTTGGCTAAATCCGCTTGGGTTAATTGAGCCGGATGCGTATTGCTGTGGGCAGTTTTCTGGGGAGAAGGAGTATCCGTTTCCACCCACAGATAAAACGCGCCAGTTTGGATGAATGCGTCAGAGGTTTGGGGAATCCAGGTGCCATGGAGAATTTTCATGACGAGATGCTGACTAGGTTAGGTTGAAGCGTAACGGTTGAGGGAATGATACCAAATTGGGAGGCGTATTATCAATCAACAGTATTCAGGATAACGGCACTGATAATAAGTATGAAGAAATTGCCTAAACCTTTAATATACCGTAGGGTGGGTTTCGACTTCGCTCAACCCACCAGCCTTATTCGCTCAACCCACCAGCTTTAAGTCGAATGTCGTTGACTTAAGCGAGTGTCGTACTAGGCACGAAGCGTGCCAGAAGTGAAGACAGCGCTGACTACAAACTCTAAAGTCAGTGCTACTAACCTTAAGGAATTAAAGTGAACGGTAGAGAGTGTCATTTGTTCTTTGTAAGGGTTTGAGGTCTATTGACAAAACTAAAGACAGTCCGATTAGTGAGTAGCGAGCAAGATGCAAAGCCTGCGGCATGGCTTCGCTAAACGCACTACCATGATTTCGCTATTCTTGATATTATTCACAGAGAGGCTCCTAGAGAGTGGCTCTGTAGACTCCCCCTAGAAGTCGAATTAATGGGAAATCAATTTTAAATTGTTTGTTGTCTTCAATATATTCAGTTAATGAAATGGATTAGTGGGATCACCCTCTTCTTAAGTATCTGGGGGTGGGGATGTGAAATGACTCAAGCGGCTGAACCCAGACTGGGCAGTCCGTTTAAACAGTGGTGTCTATGGCGTGAGAGCTTGTCAGATGAGGCTCAAAAAACAGTGGAGGTGCTGTTGGAAAAAGCAGGTACAAGTGATTGTGAACAAGCCTCAGTTAATCTGTCAAGTCGCACTGAGCTTAACCTCTACGGTAACCAAATAAAGGATGTAACTCCTCTCTCTGGACTTACCAATCTGACTGAGCTTAATCTCGGCGAAAACCAAATAAAAAATGTTAATCCTATTTCTGGACTTACCAATCTGAATAGCCTTTCCCTAAGCGAAAATCAAATAAAAGATATAAGTCCTCTCTCTGAACTTACCAATCTGAATAGCCTTTTCCTTGAAAATAATCCCATAGCACAGCAAACTTGCCCAGTCAGTCCTCCAAGTGTTTGCGATTACTGTTTGTGTTCAAGTTTATCGGGTAAATATTTAATAATCTGTTTGTCTGTCTTCACTCGTCGTAAAATCAAGGGTTGAACTAACTGCTTTAACACCGTCGATTGTCGGCGGTTATTGTCTTTTTGAATCGGAAGTTCAAAGGCTTTACGAAAGTGGGCTTGTTTGCCTAAATAGCCCGGATTGAGAAAGTTGAAGATTGACCAAAGGTCTAACTAACCGCGCTATCATATATAATCCGGTATAACCCGGGCAAAACGCAGTGATCATGAGCGGTTTCATAAACCCGCATTTTGGCATCCAGTTCATCGAATTTCATTGGTATTTCAATAGGAATCTGTCAAGACGTGCCACGGCAATGGTAGGGGCGGATTTAGGAACAATTGTATTGTAGGGGCGGGTTTAGCCACTCAAACTACTTGTCACCGATAAATGAACAACAAAACCCGCCCTATCTCACCGATAACTGCTCAACAAAACCCGCCCTGATTCATCAGCCTTCTGATTACGGTTTAATTAAATTCCGCTCAAATTTGCGATAACGGGCAATCCGTTTCGCTCGATCCAATGGTGGATATAAAATTAACGTAGCTAAAGGAAAACCTGTGCCTAAAATTGCCCCCAAAACCATCCCATTAACTACCCCTAACTTTAAAGCCATTCCTAAACTAATTCCCAAGGCGGCGGATAAGACAGAAACCCCAAACGCCAATCCTTGACTAAACCCCCGTTGCACACAACTTTGAGCCACACCTTCCCCTTCAAACGCCGCCATAAATACCACCGCATCCACCGCCGCAAATGCCGCAATTGCCATATCCGTCGCCCGGAATTGAGCGCCAAATCGTGCCACAAAGATTGCTGCGACACCCGCAAAAAAAACAGCGGCTACGGTATCTAGGGCTTTCACCTTAACCCCAAACCGCGATCGCACCTTTGCCATCCCCTGACTAATCCACCCCGACGTAATCGCCGCCACGAGTCCCAATCCCGCCACTAACATCGAAATGAAAACTGCGATCGCAACACCGACTGTGCCACTATGACGTACAATACTATCCCATGCCATTGTTTCCACCCAGGTGGCGGCGGTGGCAAAGAAAATCAATAATCCTACCGAAAAATAGGGCAATTTCTTCGCTGGAATCGGCACTGGGGCTGTCTTCACGTTTAGGGTTAAGCTTTGGGTTTCTGGATGGGAATTGCTATGAATTAATATCTCCCGTTCATACAACTTATTCGCCATCAGCTTGCGCGTATCCACGGTAATTTTGCACAGCACTTGATTGCTGACAAAATGAGTTTGTTCAAAGTAAATCCATTCATGAAAATCAGGCGTGTGGGGCGGATCACTCAAATGAGGAGCAATTTGCCAACGGCTTTCTAATACCGTATCGGGAACAGAGTTCGTCAAAATGACCTTTTTAGTTATCTTTTCCCCTAATTTCTTCGCCGTAAACTCTAAACACGGGACATTGATATTTACCTCCGGCACTCGAATCACATAAATCGGGTTCAGCGCCTCTAAAGCGGTTTCCGCATCCAGAAAACGGTCTTTGGGTTTCAGTTCAACCATCCTTTGCAGCCACTCAATCCACCGCAAACTCAACCGAGTAACCCGATGTTTAAAATTAATCCGATAGTCTTCATCAATTAACTGACTAATATCAGTTGAAGCAATACCTGTCAGCAAACAAATCAGCGTTGCGCCTAAGCCATACAGATCAGAGGCTTCACTCACTTGTTGATTAAACAGCAATTCCGGAGCGATGAACCCAATCGTCCCCTTCGCCACACTACTCATGGCAATTTCACTCCCGCCGATATGCGCCAAGCCAAAATCAACCAGATATACATTCAACTCATCATCGACTAGGATATTTTCCGGTTTAATATCCCGATGACTAATTGGCGGAATGCGATTTTGTAAATAAATGAGAATGTTGAGTAATGAAACAGCAATTTGCTTAATCTCATCGGGATCAAAACTACGCCGCACTGCTAAAGACGCGGCTTTTTTATAATCCTGGACTAAACAAAACCCCGTTTCAGTTTGAAACGAATCCAAATAACGGGGAATTCCTGGATGATTCAATCCACGTAACACTTGAATTTCCCGTTCGATGGCGTCATAATCTGACCAATGTGCCTCACTTTGGGCAAACTGAAACTGTTTAATCACAACAGGTTCTTTCAGCGTTCCCTCTGACGTCAGGGGCGGAATTGGCACCGCTAGGTAGGTGACTCTCCCACCGGCGCGATTATGACCTAATTCTCGAACAACCCTGAAACCGTGGCTGGATAAGTCTGGAAAATTACTCATGAGGTAAGTCAAACGTCAAACGTTAGCTAGAGACGTGCCATGGCACATCTGTCAAATTCAGATCTCCCTCTTCCCTTATAGATCCCCTTTCCCTTTCTCTTCAAAAGGTGAAAGCTAGAGAAGGGTTCGTTTTTGCTTAATCGGGAAGCCAGAGGAGGCTTCGCTTTTTGACACAGGGAAACCAGATATTGCTTATGCTTTTTATTCTCCGGGGACTAGGGGGGATCAGTCTTATCCAAGCAGTATTGACACCACTGTTGGTTATCGGCACGAATAAGATGTACGGTGTCTAGATGCTTACCTGGTATTGTATCGCGTCGTTATGGGAGCAGAGGGAGCAATGTAGAGACGTGCCATGGCACGTCTGGGAGCTGGGGGAGCAATGGTACATTTTTCCTGACTTCTTCAATAACCAACGCTACAGTGAAAAGAATATCGGCGAGTTTGATAGTACATCCTGCCATGACTTATACGACTTCTGCTCAGACGTGGGATTTTAACGTTCCTACACCCTATCCCAGTCAAGATACAGACTTACTCAAGCAACTGCCTTTTGTACCAGGGTTAAAAGAATTGTTAATGTTGCGTCAGGTTCACGCTCTTGAACATGCAACGGTTTGGGTTCTGGCTGATTTAGCCAATGCCAACTATACGTCACGCCCTAGTCGCAGTCGTGCGGGTACAGCTACCACCGTGCATGAGATGGATAATGATACTTTAGGTGGTTTATCTACTGAACAAGGATTTTACCTCTATGGTGAGGTGAATGTATCGGACTTGAGACGTGCGGTTCCTCTGGCGTTGAATCGTCTCACCCAAGGGGAATGGAATTTAGCGGTACATCCTCGTTGCGGTACGAATCTCTCCGTTGGCATGATGTTAACGGCTGGATTAGCCCTAGGCGCTCATCTTCTCCTACCCCGTGGTCCGATTGAGCAACTGATTGGTTTAGGTCTAGCCACCGCTACAGCCACCCAACTTACCCCTGACATTGGTATCCTGGCTCAACGCTACCTCACCACGGCGATTCCTTTTAATCTGGCTGTTGAGGATATTAGCGATACCTCCGATATCTGGGGACGACCTGCTTATTTCGTACAGGTGCGATGGCGGGATTAGGCTCAAAAGGGTAGAAGGTAGGAAGGTTAACACTAAGTCGGGGCGGGTTTAGTCAAATCTGGGTGAGATCAGAAAGGATAGTAGTGAAACCCGCCCCTACACACTCAACACTCCCCCAGTACCCCCGCCCCCCAGCATCTGCCCTATCTCTCTCTATCTCTGGAAACAAGGCGTTTCTCAACTCATCTTTGTAATAAAACTTAAAATAAAGAGTAAGCAGACACCCCTCATCCAGTAGTACGCTGTAAAACTAGATTCGTAAGGGAAAAATTGATATGGCAGAAGTAACACGCGGCGCAAAAGTTCGGATTAAGCGCAAAGAATCCTATTGGTATAACGATGTCGGAACTGTGGCAACCGTAGACAAGAGCGGCATTATCTATCCTGTCATCGTCCGTTTCGATAAAGTCAACTATGCCGGCATCAATACCAATAACTTTGCTGAAAACGAACTGGTAGTCGTGGCACCAGGGAAGAAGAAGAAGAAGTAACGGAACGGAATCACCCGAAGCCGTGCCTGAATTGCCGGAAGTGGAAACAATTCGTCTGGGTCTAAAGCAAATTACGCTGACCCAGGCTATTCAGGGTGGGGATGTGTTGCTCTCGCGCACCATTGCCTACCCTGTTTCTGTGGCGGCATTTTGGCAGGGTGTGAAGCAGACGAAAATTACCGATTGGCACCGACGGGGCAAATATCTGCTGGCTAAACTTAGCCACTCTGAAAATGGGGATGCTGGCTGGTTAGGGGTACATCTGCGGATGAGTGGTCAACTCCTATGGATTCAGCAAACGGAACCCTTACAGAAGCATACGCGAGTGCGGTTGTTTTTTCCTCAAGGACAGGAATTGCGCTTTGTGGATCAACGCACCTTTGGTCGGATGTGGTGGGTACCGCCGGGGGAAGCGTGCGATCGCATTATCACGGGATTGCAAAATTTAGGACCTGAACCTTTCTCAGAAGCTTTCTCTCCAGAGTATTTGACTCAGAAGCTGAAAACATCTCAGCGTTCGATCAAAACCGCCCTCCTCGACCAATCCCTGGTTGCAGGTGTGGGGAATATCTACGCTGATGAAGCCTTATTCGTGAGTGGGATTCATCCTCAAACGGTTTGCGCCCGATTAAGTGTAGATCAAATTGAACGTCTACACCAAGGGATTATTCAAGTGTTAAAAGCAGGGATTGAGGCGGGTGGCACAACCTTCAGCAGCTTCCTCAATGTCCAGGGCGTCAATGGCAATTACAGTGGAGTCGCTTGGGTCTATGGTCGCACAGGACAGCCTTGTCGCGTCTGTGAGACCCCGATTGAGCGGATTAAGTTGTCCGGGCGTTCGTCTCATTTTTGCCCACACTGCCAGTCACCAACGACCAAGGCGTAAGATTTCAGTTCCGGTGTGTAAGAATTGAAGGATTAAGGTATTGCTAAGGTTGTGAGACGAGGATTCAAGCTATACCAATAAAACTAACAATTTAGCACATTAAGTACGGGACTAGCCAAGACCCCTATGATACTGCTGGCGAATTTAACATTTAATAGGATGCAAATATCGGAACGCCAAATGCACCGAGTTCGATGGCTGCTGACCATTGGTTGGTTGTTGCTAATTCTTTCGTTGTTCTATGACCCTTTCTCTCCTGAATTAACCACTCCTGACAATACAATTAGTCCTTTAATAATTGACCCTACTATTTGTGTAAATGTTCAGGGAACTTGTATAGAAGAGAGTCCTTATGCCTTGGGAGCGCCTATTTTTTGGGGCATAATTGTCCCCGCCGCTATTTTCATTTTGTTGGTATTTGGACATGAATTATGGCGTCGGATATGTCCATTGTCATTCCTGTCCCAAATTCCTCGCGCTTTGGGATGGCAACGGAAACAACGACGAGTTCATCCTCGAACTGGGAAAGTACGCTATCAGGGAGTAAAAGTGACTCAAAATTCCTGGTTAGGTCGGAATCATTTGCATCTCCAATTTGGACTGTTTTATCTAGGATTATGTAGCAGAATTTTGTTCGTCAATTCCGATCGCACAGCCTTGGCATTTTTTTTAGTAACAACTATTATCGGGGCAATTGTAGTGGGCTACCTCTATGAGGGTAAATCCTGGTGTCAGTATTTCTGTCCCATGGCTCCGGTGCAAAAAATTTATGCTGAACCTAGAGGATTGTTGACGAGAACAGCTCATGAGGAAGATCGCCAAAAGATTACGCAATCGATGTGTCGCACCCTAAACAAAAAAGGCGAAGAACAGAGTGCTTGTGTGGCTTGTCAGAGTCCCTGTATTGATATTGATGCGGAGCGTTCCTACTGGGAAACGATTATGCAACCGCAACAGCAGTGGCTCTACTACGGTTATGTCGGATTGGTCTTGGGTTACTTCATTTATTATTATCTTTATGCCGGGAATTGGGACTACTATTTCTCTGGCGTTTGGGCGCATCAAGAAAATCAGCTAGCTACATTAATGAGTCCAGGATTTTATCTGGCAAATCAGGCAATTCCCCTGCCTAAGTTAGTCGCTGTTCCGCTGACATTAGCCGCATTTGCATTTGCCGGATCTAGCATAGGAAGTAGTATAGAAAAACGCTATAATGCGGTTCAGCGACGCCAGCAGCAACCCCTAAGTCAAGAACCTCAAGCAATTATCGAAACGTGAATCAAAAAGCATTGAGCAGGCTCGCCAAGATTACGGGGTTACTACAACGGAGGAAGCCGAGATTATTAAACAAACTGATCCGCATCAGTTGTGGCGGATGATGAGCCATAGCTTTGATTCATTCAAACATTTAGACGAAGACGAGCGCCTAATGGCATATTTTCGGCTTTTGGACAAGGATGAGTCAGGTTACATTAGTGGCGAAGAATTAGAAGTTTGTTTGCGAGAGATTAATTCCCAAGTTACTCACGCTGAAATTGAGGCAATGCTGAAGCTAGCCGACACCAACCGCGATCGCCAAATTAGTTATGAGGAGTTTAGGGAAGTTTTGCATCTTCTAGACTAGCTATGATAAATTACTACAAAGTAATCTCTATCCTCATCTTCACTTTTACCCCGTGTCGCTTCCAGAATTTCCAGAAGCGGCGATTTTTTTGACCTCTCCCCCAGCCCCTCTCCTGCAAGGAGAGGGGAGCAATATTCTTTCATTTCCTTTGCTGCAACAGGGAATTCTTGCTCCCCCCTTCCCTGCGAGGGAAGGGGGGCTGGGGGGGTTAGGTCAACCATTGTCGAATCATCTAACCAAAGGTCAATATAACCATCAATCCAGCCATCGCGTTCATCGTAACGACTCACGGCAATCTGACGCTGGCTAATCGGATCAATCTCTGCTTTGCTGCAAGCTAACGGTACATACTTTTTATCGATCCCTCGTTAATATATGAGGGATAATGGCTGGAAAGCGTTTACTCATATCGATATTAGGGATAAATAATGGCAGGCAAACTCAAAAAAGGATCATTAGTGCGCGTAAATCGCGAAACGTTGGATAATAGTGTGGAAGCTAAAGCCAGTGATACTCGCTTTCCTCCTTACCTGTTTGAAAGTGATGGGGAGGTGGTCGATACCCGGGGTGACTATGTCTTAGTCAAGTTTTATGTACCGACCCCGAATATTTGGTTTCGTCTAGACCAACTCGAAGTCACTAGCTAAAGTAGTAGCGTGACACGCCTAATTTGCTCGATTAGCCTGGTCAAAAATCCAGGCTTGCGCCCAAAAAAGCTGTAAAATTGCGCCATGTTAGCTGTGCCACGTTAGTTGTATCGTCGCGATCGCAGAATCGATCTATAGCCATGGCATCTTCCTCGAATTTACCTATCGCCTGCAATGATCACCGCGTCACCGTGATTGGTGCGGGTCACGTCGGTAGCACGTTGGCGCACCGGATTGCCCAACGCAATTTGGCAAATGTGGTACTTTTAGACATTGTTCCCGGTATTCCCCAAGGTATTGCCCTAGATTTAATGGAGGCACAGGGGATGGATTGTCACAATCGCGAGATTATTGGCACCAATGATTATATGGATACCACCGGGTCTGATGTGGTGATCATCACGGCGGGTTTACCCCGTAAACCGGGGATGAATCGAGATGATTTGCTCAAAATTAATGCCAAGATTGCGGTGGAGGTAGCAGAAAAAGCGATCGCGCGATCGCCGGATGCCTTGTATATTATTGTCACAAATCCCCTGGATGTGATGACCTACTTGGTCTGGCAAACATTAGGATTACCCGCGTCACGGGTGATGGGAATGGCGGGAATGCTGGATTCTGCCCGTTTCCAAACCTTCATTGCGATGGAATTAGGGGTATCGATTGCGGATGTCAGTGGGTTAGTCTTAGGGGGTCATGGGGATTTAATGGTACCTTTACCCCGCTACTCGACGGTGCGAGGAATTCCGATTACTGAACTGATGGATAAGGAAACAGTTGATCGTTTAGTCGATCGGACTCGTCATGGTGGCGCAGAAATTGTGAATCTGATGAAAACTGGCGGCGCGTATTCCGCGCCTGCGTCCTCGACTTGCGCCATGGTGGAAGCCATTTTACATAATCAGTCGCGACTTTTACCTGTGTCGTCTTATCTAGACGGGGAATATGGTTTGAAGGATATTTTCATTGGTGTCCCCATACGGTTAGGATGTCGTGGTGTCGAAAAAGTTGTAGAAATTAACTTAACGGATACTGAACTCACCGCCCTGCATACGTCAGCCGAATCAGTTCGTAAAAATATTAAGCGGGCGCAGGAAATGTTGGGTTAATTGTCAAAACACTGATTTCACGGATTTATTGTCCAGATGGGGGTGGGGGAAAGAAAGATTAGTCACACGGATTACACTGACAGGTTAGTTATCTATTAACAAAGGATAAAGATGTATACGGAATTGATATCATTTGTCCTTTGTTAGGGATGACTGAAAATACGGATGATGGATAACTATGGCATACGCGATCGCGAATTCCCAGGACTCTCAGGTTGAGTCTCCAGTTTTCTCTGTCCAAGACTATTTGCTAAATCCCCCTGACCATACAGAATGGGTAGATGGGCAATTGGTGGAGAAGCAAGGGATGACAGCCAAACATGGTCGAATTCAAGCACGATTAGCTCGATATTGGGGAAATTATAAAGAGGATCAGAGTTTGGGCGGAGATGTTTACACGGAAACCCCCTGTTGGACAGGAGAACGAGGGCGTCGTCCTGATGTATCTTATCTCACTCCTGAACGGGTAGAACAATTTGGCGAGTTTACGGTTTTATCTCAAAGTTTCCCCTTAATTGCTGAGATTATTTCGCCGACAGATGGCGCGGAAGATGTTTTTGGTAAGGTCAAAGAGTATCTGCGATCGGGGTGTCAGGAAGTTTGGTTAGTGTTTCCTGAGAGTCACTGGGTTTTGGTGATTACACAACAGCAACAAGTTTTATTTAACCAGGGTGATGTGGTCAGGACACAGCAGGTGTTAATCGGTTTTAGTGTGGCGATTGATGATTTGTTGGCGTGAGTAGCAATTACTCAAATTAGCACTAGACCTGTTCAGCAAATATAGAGAATACCTATAGGTAGTAGGTGATAACCCTAATTGAGGACTATAAACCCCTAGATATAGTCGTGTCAGCTAATTAATTGATAGAGCGGAGGCAAGATATAATAAGCTTAGATGGGTAAAAAGTTAGAGATCAAGTCGGGGAATCTGACTCATCTGTTAATGTCTCAATCAACAAATCCATTTGCTGTTGTCGCTGTTGCAGAAAGGCTTCACATTGACGCAAATACTCGACAGCCGAGGCAAATTGGTCAAATACCTCGGCTAATTCCAGTTCCCCCCGTTCGATTTGCTCAATAATCGTCTCCACCTGAGCCACTGTCGCCTCATAGTTCCAAGACGGCGGGAGAGAGGGTTCAGCAGGGTGAGTACGAGAGGATGCGATCGGATCAATCATGAGAATCTAGAGTGTCGGTCTAGTAATAAATTCAAGGATAGCCTGGAATCCGACAACAAAGGTTAAAATAATCCCGGTCAATATTTTTTCCCGAACCGGGAAAGTCAACCTGGAAAGCCGCTAAGAGGTACAATGCCTAAGACTTACACCGTCGAAATCAATCACGAAGGAACAACCTACACGATAGAAGTCCCAGAGGATAAACAAATTCTTCGGGCTGCGGAGGAACAAGGTATAGACTTACCCAATGCCTGTAATGCTGGCGTTTGTACAACCTGTGCCGCTAAAATCATTGAGGGTTCTGTTGATCAAAGCGAAGGGATGGGACTTGGACCCGAATTGCAAGAGGAAGGGTATGTCTTGCTTTGTATCGCCTTACCGCGCTCTAACCTGAAAGTTGAATCCGGTAAGGAAGACGAGGTGTATGAGCGCCAATTTGGTCAACCGTCTTGAGTCAGCATGGTGTTGGGGCGCAACCTACTTGTGTTGACATGCACCCAGCATTTGTACCCCTTGACAATTGATCATTTATTGTAATTTACCCCACTCAGAAAATGACAACTCACTTCATTACTGCCGAAATTGACCTCCAGGAGTCACCGAAACAACTCCATCAAGCGATTGAGACAGAACTGCAAAAACAGGGAGAACCCCTGCGTTGGGCGGTTACGGCTGTGGATACTCAGGAACAAAAGGCTCAGGTTGAAGCCATTGTTACAAATAACGATGCTCAACCGTCCACTCCTTAACCATTGTGCGTCCTTATACTGTTGTTTTAATCGTTCCCACAGGAATTGGCGCATCCATTGGTGGCTATGCGGGAGACGCTTTACCCGTCGCCAGAGCGATCGCGCAAGTCTGCGATCGCCTAATTACTCATCCTAATGTCCTCAATGGCGCTCAACTCTATTGGAATTTGCCCAACGCCCTCTATGTCGAAGGCTATGGGCTTGACAAATTCGCCGCTGGATGCTGGGGATTACAACCTGTGCATCAAAATCGGGTGGGGTTAATTCTCGACCAAGGGATTGAACCGGATCTGCGTTTACGCCATCTGCAAGCAGCTGATGCCACCAGAGCCACGTTAGGACTAAATCTGACTGATTACGTAATCACCGACGCGCCCTTAAATGTGGAACTGCGGACAGCACCATCGGGGGCGAGTTGGGGTACAATAGGCAATCCCGATAGTTTGTTGCGATCGGCTGAGGTGCTGATTCAACAGGCAAAGGCAGACGCGATCGCAGTAGTGGCTCGTTTTCCCGATGATCTGGGAAGCGAAGCCCTAGAAGCATACCGACAGGGACAAGGAGTTGATCCTTTGGCGGGTGCAGAAGCTGTGATCTCTCACCTAATCGTGCGAACCTTCCAAATCCCTTGCGCCCACGCCCCGGCATTAATGCCCCTTCCCCTAGAACCGAACTTGTCGCCGCGATCGGCCGCCGAGGAATTAGGCTATACGTTTTTACCCTGTGTGCTGGTGGGGTTAAGTCGCGCCCCGCAATTTCAGGTGACGCGGCGTCAACCGGGAGCAATTTGGGCAGAGGATGTGGATGCAGTAGTGATTCCTGCTAGTGCCTGTGGTGGTAGTGCCTTGTTAAGCTTAAGTCAGTTACGGACTCAAATTATTGCCGTTGAGGATAACCAAACCTCAATGCAAGTGCCTCCAGAACCTTTGGCAATCAAAGCGGTGCGAGTACACTCGTATTTAGAGGCACTGGGTAGGTTAGTGATCCATCGCGCTGGAATTAGTGCCGATGCTCTGAGTCCCTCCCTGTCGTCTATGCATAACTTATCTATATATTAGTGACTAAACAGCTTCCCGATAACCCTGACTTTGAACCCCTCACCCGCACCCAAGTGTTAGTTGCCATGGGGATAACGGCGGTTGTTTTGCTCGTCGTGGCTAAACTCTGGCTGAGATTTGGGTCGGTAACACTTTTATCCCTAGACTTTACTGTAGAAGGATTACTCATCGGATTAGGCATAGGCTTAGGAATTACCGCGATGAGTAGTGTGGTTTATCGCCTCTGGTCAGGCTACCGTAAAAGTGCTGACGTTTACCTCAACTTGGTTTTAAAGCCGTTGGTATTACCGGATCTGATTTGGTTGGGGTTACTTCCGGGTATGAGTGAAGAGTTACTGTTTCGAGGGGTAATGTTACCCGCCATTGGTTTGAATGCCGTGGGTGTGATTATTTCTAGCTTGGTATTTGGCGTTTTACATTTGAGTGGTTCCCAACAGTGGCCCTATGTGGTTTGGGCAACGATTGTGGGAGTGTTACTGGGGGTTAGTGCTGTAGGGACAGGGAATTTATTGGTTCCGATTGTGGCTCATGTAGCGACCAATTGGCTGTCTAGTTTCTTTTGGAAGTTAGGACATCGAGAGGTTGAAGCGTAGATCCTTGGATAGATCCCCGACTTTTTGAAGCCATTTTAATTTTTCGATTAGCTTTGATAAGAGAGCGCGGGAGTTGGAGGAGAGAATTGCTGAGAATGTAGCACAAATTTTGAATCTTTGAGCATTTAGTACAATAAAGTTAATGGTTTTAGGGGGTTTGAGAGGATGAATATTACATTTAAACCAGAAGAGGAGCAGTTGATTCAAGAAAGGCTCAAAAGTGGCAAGTATGGAAGCGCTTATGAGGTGATTGTTGAGGCGTTGCGATTACTTGAAGAACGTGATAATCACTATCAAAAATGGCTGAAAGAAACGCGGGGGAAAGTAGCGGTTGGTATTGCACAGCTTGATAGAGGAGAAGGAATTGATGGGGAGGTGGTGATTGCTAGGTTGCGGGAGAAGCTTCACAAAGCGGGTGAAAATCAAGAATGAGCCGTTACATTATTTCTCCAGAAGCGAGTCAGGATTTAGATGAGATTTCTGATTATTTTTTGAGTCGGAGTATAGCGGCTGGTGAACGGTTTGTAAATGGGTTTGAGCAGAAATGTAAGAACTTGGTGAAGTTTCCCAATATAGGGCGTTCTTATGCTGACATTGAACCGTTGTTACGGGGTGTTCCTCTCTTAGGTTACATCATTCTTTATCGGGTGATTGAGGATGGCGTGGAAATTGTGCGGGTGGTGAGTGGGTATCGGGATTTAGAATCGTTGTTTTAAGAGGTAATCGTTTTCCCCTTCCTCTTAGTCTAAACTCCAGTTAGCTGGTAGGGGCGGGTTTCCCGATAATCGGGTTTTGCCAATACGATGGCAATAAACCCGCTCCGATCACGGTTTATAGTCGGCGATGCTGGGATTTTTAGCGCCCAAGCGCAACGACGAGCTGGGCGATCGCTTGGGGTAAAATGCGATGTTCTTGAACTTGAATCCGGGCGTGTAGCGTCTCTGGCGTGTCGTCAGGAAACACGGGAACGGCGGCTTGGATTAAGATGGGTCCACTATCGACTTCTGGGCTAACTAAGTGTACTGTACATCCAGTAATTTTCACCCCGGCGGCTAAGGCTTCTGCTTCGGCGTGAATCCCTTTGAAACTGGGTAAGAGACTCGGATGGAGGTTGAGGATGCGATCGCGAAATGCATCAATCAAGACTGGCGTGACAATTCTCATCCAACCCGCCATAACCACGAGTTCAACGTGATACTGTCTCAATGTCTGGACAATTTGAGCATCGAGGGCTTCCCGTTTTTTGTAATCCCGGTGATTATGGAGAACGGTGGGAATACTGAATTTTTCGGCTCTGGGGAGGGCTTTGATACCGGGATTATTGTAGATCATCACTTGAATTTGGGCATGGAGTTGCCCATCTGCGATCGCTTGGGCGATGGCTTCAAAGTTGCTACCACTTCCCGATACCATAATTCCTAGTTTTACAGGAGGCGTATCTTGGGCTGGTTTAGGAGTAACCGACGGTGAAATAAGACTAGGGGTTGTGTCTGTCGCTGGGGTATTGCTGGTCATAGAACTACAGGAATTACCAAGAGTATCATAATTGTTGGGTGGCGTCTGCCCGATACAGTATTGCCTCAAAATACGATAACCTGTACTAAAATAGCCAAACCCTTACCCTTCTGCCTCAGCTAGCCATGACTCAATCGACTGACTTCCTGACGCACCTCAATCCCTCTCAACGTCGCGCCGTCGAACATTTCTGCGGTCCTTTGCTGGTTGTGGCGGGGGCGGGTTCGGGTAAGACGAGGGCGTTAACCTATCGCATTGCCAATCTGATTCTCACCCATAAAGTCGATCCCGAAAACATTTTAGCGGTTACGTTCACCAATAAAGCTGCACGGGAAATGAAATCCCGGATTGAAACTCTATTCGCCCAGCAACTCGCCACCCAAACACGAGATCAGCGTTTGGAGTTACTTCCAGAACTTGAACAAACCCAGTTGCGATCGCGAGTCTATAAAAAATATATCAAACCCTTGTGGATTGGTACGTTTCACAGCCTGTTTGCCCGGATTCTCCGCTATGACATCAATAAATATACAGATGAAAAAGGACGCCAATGGAAGCGTAATTTTTCCATCTTTGACGAATCCGACGCCCAAACGCTGGTAAAAACAATCGTCACCAAACAATTAAATCTAGACGATAAAAAATTTAATCCTCGTACCATTCGCTACGCGATTAGCAATGCCAAAAACTTAGGTTTATCACCCCAAGCCTTTGAAAAAGAACAGTCTGGTTATAAAGGGCGACTCTATGCTGAAGTTTATCACCATTATCAAGACCAGTTAGCCGCCAACAATGCCCTGGACTTCGATGATCTAATTTTAGTCCCCGTTAAACTCTTCCAACAAAACGAATCCGTTCTGGGATATTGGCACAATCAATTTCGCCATATTTTAGTGGATGAATATCAAGATACTAACCGGATTCAGTACGAACTGATACACCTATTAACCACAAACGGCGAACCAGAAAAAACGCAATGGGATTGGCGCGATCGTTCGGTGTTTGTAGTCGGTGATGCCGATCAGTGTTTTCCTCCTGGAACTAAGGTTTTAACCCCCGTCGGCGAGAAAGCCATTGAAACCTTGAACGTGGGAGATCAGGTTCTCTCACCAACCGGACAAAAACAACTTTACCCCCATCAAATCACGCATATCAAAAAAGGATACTTTTGTGGAACTCTCTGGTCAATTCGTGCGGGTGAACAGGTATTACGTGGAACGCCTCATCATATTGTTCTTGCCAGAATGACACCCATTGAAGGGCATTATTATGTGTATCTGATGTATCGAGCCGATCGCGGCTATCGCATCGGCATCACTAAAAGTTTACGTCACAACGATTATCGATGCGATGAACTCGGCTTTAAAGTTCGTATTGCCCAAGAAAATGGGGATAAGCTTTGGGTACTGAAAACTACAACGTCTTATGAAGAAGCAGCTTACTATGAAGCCTATTATGCAGCTAAATATGGGTTACCAACGCTAGTATTTCATGGTAAAGGTAGGCAAATGCGCCTGAATGATGAGTGGATTTTTCGCCTATACCAAGAAATTGATACCATCACCAATGCTCACCGATTAATGCAAGATCTCTGGCTGCATCCAGATTTTCCTCACTACCGTCCTCAAAATGGTTTGCGCCGACAGACATTAAATCTGGTTATGTTTGGTACACCTCGGTTAGACAATAAAAAATCGGCAAGTTATCACCGCATCCAATGGTGTTCTAATCGTCGTGATATTGCGACCAACTTAGAAGCGGCTGGCTTTTCCATTCGTTCGGGGAAAAATAGCCGAGGGTATCGGGTTGAAACAGCGAGAGTTTCATACAAAGAAGCGGTGAGTATGGCGCATTCTATTGCCGATGCAGGTCAACTGGAAATTCAACGCAAAGCATTAATCAGTGGCACAAGTTATTATTTTATGCCTTTATCTCATCTCCACCCCGGAATGAAAGTGCTAGTCGAGGTGGATGATACCTTAACAGAGGTGGAAATTGAGCAAGTTTGGCAAGATGAGTATGAGGGAGACGTGTATGACCTAGAAGTCGATGTGGCTCATACTTATATAGCGAATCGTATGCTAGTCCATAACTCAATTTATTCCTTTAGGATGGCAGATTTCACCATTTTATTGGGATTTCAGCAAGACTTTGGTGATGGGTTGCCTGATGAAACAACCCGCACCATGGTTAAATTAGAGGAAAACTATCGCTCGCGCGAAAATATTCTCCAAGCCGCGAACTATTTAATTGAACAGAATACCCAACGGATTGACAAAATTCTCAGACCCACACGCGGTTTTGGGGAAGTCATTTACTGTCATCACGCCGAGGATGAGTTAGAAGAGGCTCATTTTGTTGTTCAACAAATTCTGAAACTTAATCAACAGAACCCGGAACTAGATTGGGGCAGTTTTGCCATCCTTTATCGGACGAATGCCCAATCTCGCCCCTTAGAAGACGCGCTGCGCGGTCGAGTACCTTATGTGATTATCGGCGGATTGAAGTTCTACGATCGCAAAGAGGTTAAAGATGCCTTAGCGTATCTAAGAACCATTGCCAATCCCAGCGATACTGTCAGTTTATTGCGGATTATTAACACGCCACGACGGGGTATTGGTAAAGCCACAATTGATAATTTAGTGCTGGCGGCTCAAGAATTGGGAACTCCCCTCTGGGAAATTATCCAGGATGAAACCTCGGTCAATACAATTGCTGGACGTTCGGCTAAAGCGGTTAATCGGTTTGCCCAATTGATTAAGCAGTGCCAAGAGAATACGGAAAACTTAGAAGCGGTAGAAATTATTAAGTTTATCATGGAGGAATCTGGATATACTGATGACCTAAAAAATCAAGGCACAGACGAAGCGGAAAACCGATTGGCAAATATCCATGAACTTTATAATGCTGTCGTTCAATTTCAGGAAGAAAATGAAGATAGCAGCTTAGAAGGGTTTCTGGCAAATGCGTCTCTGGCGTCTGACTTAGATAATTTGGAAGATGGGCAACAAGCGGTATCGTTAATGACGTTGCACTCGGCTAAAGGATTAGAGTTTCCGGTTGTGTTTCTAGTTGGTTTAGAACAAGGACTTTTTCCCCATAACCGGACGATAGATGACCCAATTGCTTTAGAAGAAGAACGCCGTCTCTGTTATGTAGGAATTACTCGCGCCCAAGAACAACTCTTTCTTGCCCACGCCCGGGAACGTCGTCTTTATGGGTATCGTGAACCAGCGGTTCGGTCTCAGTTTTTGGATGAGTTACCTGAAGAATTAATTAGCAGTACCTTGGTGAAAGTGAAACAGCAAACGCCTTCTGCCTCAACGGAAAAGTCATCAAAATCCTCTAGTTCAACGGCAAAATCGAAAGAGTGGAAAAAAGGCGATTTACTGCGTCATGACACCTTCGGTATCGGAGAAGTAACCCATGTGTTTGGTTCAGGCAAGAAAGTTAGTATTGCGGTTAAGTTTCCCAGTTTGGGACAAAAAATTCTTGACCCTAAGCGAACCAATATACAACGAGTAAATTAGTTGGGAAATAGATAAAAGTCAATTGTAGGGGCGGGTTTAGTCACTAAAACTACTTGTCACCGATAAATGAACAACAAAACCCGCCCTTATTCAAAAGGCAATAGGCAAGAGGAAAATAAATCACCCCTAAGCCAAATTTTTGACAATGATTATTTTTATCATTAGCGCGGCTTACCTAATTCGTAGGCGGCGGATGCCAATGTGTCAGCAGCCGCGTAGTTACCCTGCTGATGGAGTAGTTTAGACCAAGCATCGAGAATCTCCCAATCGTGGATTCCTTGAGACTTGAGAGACGTGATCGCCTGGTTAACCTGTTGCTGTATCTGTTGGGTACGGGTTGAATCTGTATTCAAAACTTTTGGGCAATCCAGTTATGGCAAGTGGGAAAATAGTTCAATTAATAAGGGGGCGGTGCAAAGCAAAGCCACATCAATGACGGTAATGGTTGCGGTGCGAATCCAAGAGGTGTTCATAATGCCCCTTCCTTTAAACCACGATAGGTTTGAGATGAACTATTGCATCCTACGCGATGACGCCTGTAATGATCCAGAGATTTCCGTCACAGGATAATTGTGATCTTCAGCATAGGATAGTGCGATCGCGTCTTAGGAAAATTGCCTGGTAAATCCAGTCCTGGCTTAGGATTAAGCCGTTAATGAGCCTGATTTATCGCAGAAGAGTTATTGTCATGAAACTTAAAAATTGACTTATAACTTATGACTGGATCGACGCCCTAACGCGATCGCAATCGAACCCGACACCACTAACATCGCCCCCAATAACCCTAAACCTGTCCACTGTTCTGGTGCAACCCATCTGGGGATAAAGCGCGAAGCCATCCAAACTGAACTTAATGTCACCAACGGTGTAAGTGCCAATACCGCACTCACTCGCGAGGCTTGCCAATGTTCCAAAGCTTCTGCAAACGCCCCATACGCAATCAGGGTATTTAATCCACAAAAGAGGAGTAAACTCAGGTGTAACGGACTCAAACTGAGCAGGGATTGCGGTGTCGTTAGCGGCGTGAATAATACAGCACAGCCGCCATAAATCACCAGCATTATCGTAGTAGACGGTAACTTATGCAAAAGTTGTTTCTGCGCCAAAGCATAAATTGCCCAAGTTACAGCAGCTAAGACGATAATCATATTACCCAATAGATAGGTAGAGCGTGAGGTAATTACGACTTGGAATCGATCATGGAAAAATAGAGTAAATCCCAACACCAGAATACCCACACCAATCCATTGACGCAGAGTATAACGTTCTTTAAACACAACCAAAGCGCCCAAACCCAAAAACATGGGGGCTAACTGAATCAGCACTTGGGCATTTGTGGGAGACGTTTGCCCTAACCCTTGCAAAAATAGCAGGTAATTACCTCCTAAAAAAAGAGTCGCGATCGCGAGGAGTCCCAGAGAGGCTGAACGCAGTTGCTGTAATGACGGAAACTGTTGTCTTGTGGTTAAATAAAGCGCCAGCAATCCAAAAGCCATGAGAAAACGAAACCAGGTGATTGTATAAACATCCAACACCTGAAGAGTTATGGTTAGCGCTAGGGGGAGAATCCCCCACATAAATACAGTAATTAAAGATAGCGCTAATCCCAAGCGCCAGCGTCCCGAAGTTTGATGAAGTGCCATGAATAACGTAAAAAAAGTAAAAAGTCATTTAGAGACGTGCTTTTGAAGCGTCTGCCAATTGTAGGGGCGGGTTTAGCCACTAAACTTGAATATCACCAATAACATTTAGAACAAAACCCGCCCTTTCCTAAATTGAAGATATAGGCTGTAGCTTAACTTAACACGAATAGCACGGAAATAAGCATTTTGGGAGCGCCAAAACCCTTTATCTATCGTAGGGTGGGCATTGCCCACCAGCCTTAAGGAGCGTGACATTCAACTTAAAACTAATGCCAACCCCAATTCCCAATCCCGATTAAAAGAAATCCGGCATCCAAGGTAAGGAACCTGAAAATAGCAAACTTGCCTTTGACAACGCTGCCGCTGTACTATCCAAATAACCCATCCGTTGCAGTTGCTCAGGCGTAAATAAACTGGTGAACAGAGAAGCCAACGCCCTTACATGCAAGCGGAATTCACCAGTCCCTCCCGGCGTGACTTTCCCCTGTCCCTGGGAAACACTCAAGATAAAGTTACCGTTATTTCTGGCAAATAATTCATCCTGAACCTGTAAATTTAATTCGGTTTCAATCTCTAAAGGATATCCTCGTTTTTCCAACGCTTTAGGGACATCAAGAATCCGCAGCATCCAACGTTCTTGCTGGCGAATTTGAGCCGTTTGCTCCACTAAGGGTAATGTTAAACTATCCATCAAAGAACTGTACCACCGTACTCGCCTCACCTGAGAACGATGATCCGCGCAGAATGTCCAAAAACGTCGTGCGGCGGCTGGGGTCAGGAATGCCCAATCTTTAATATTCAGCAATAAGCCCTCAGCGTTTGAAGATTGGGTACAGATAACATAGCCTTCCGGTTGAGATTCGACACCGATAAGATAAGCATAAATCGACTGATTAGTTGGTGCTTCCAGCAGATTTTGCCAAATCGCTGGATTTCGATTTAAATTACCATTGGTTGTTTGCGCCTGTTGAGAATATAAGTCCTGAAAAACCTCATAGTTTACGGGTTTTATCCTAGACATCGGTAAAGTGCGATCGCGTAGTTGAATTGTCTGGGTTGGTATCTGCCAACTACAGCGAATCCCGGCTTGTTCATAGCCGACTTTGCGATAGAGAACCTGGGTAGCGGCGTAGAGAGTGGAAATGGGTACACCTTGCTGATGAAGTTCTTGGAGTGTGCATTGCATCAGTGTGTAAGCTGCACCTGTACCCCGATACTCTGGCGCAATGCCAACAGCGGCAATTCCTGCCATAGGTATTGATTGACCGCCATACCATTGACCCATAGAGTAAATCGCTAAACCGCCAACAATCTGTTTTCCTTGACGAATCAGCCGTAAATTATCTTGACCAATACGATTTAGGTAAACTTGCCAATCGTTAAGGGCACTGCCGAAACATTGCGTCAGTAGTTCCCCAAGTTGTTCAGCTTCGTCTGGGTTGGAGATGCATCCATAATCAAGTTGAGCGCTGGTAAGCATTTTGCACTCTAATAATACTATTTGTATTTAAGTATTTAATTGTAATACATTCATTGAGAATTTCCTTCTTGCGCCAGAAACCTCAGTCGGGGCGGGTTTAGTCACATCTGGATGTCCTTGGTTGCGCCACATACCGTGAAAACTAAGAACCTGCCAAGGTAGCGGCTATTGAAAAGACCAACTTAAAAAAGGTTGGAACGGCAAGGCGATGATCACAGGACTAGAATAACTCTTGATCAATTTTCCGGGTTCAACGATACCAGATGCAGTCGGCGGCGTTGGGTTAAGCGACTTGTTGACTACAAGCAGGATGCGCCGTCAAAAACTTTGGGTTGTAGTATTTCACCCCTAGTTGATCCAATGTTGCGATCGCGCTATCCATGGCTTCCTTAATCCAATCGTTTGGATCAGGGGACTTCCCACTGATTTGGTAATCCGTTACATACGGTTCGCACTCATCGGGATCATAGGTTCCGGAAGCTCGGCAAATAGACACATAGATGGTGTTATCAACATCTGGATTTGGCATTTCAATTCTGATGTAGTGATTCAGATAGAGCAAGGTTGACATGAACATGAGGCTAATCTCTCCGTCTTTGCTAAAGGGATTTACATCTCTTGATTAATATTACTTTTATTTTTATTCGATTCCTATATTTTCGCTTCCGCCAAATTTTCGGATTATTTTGTGTACTTTGGCGGATTGACAAATGTTGCACATTTATGTAAAAATAATTAATTTTATGTTTTTTGATATTACTAAAAAAAAATCAATATTTTTTCGGTAAACTAATAATTATATAACAAAACTCAATCAAATGCTGTACAGTATACCCACGTTAGCAGATAAGCCAACGATGAACCATGAACCATGAACAAGTATTGAATTATTTACGATCAATAAATATATAAGTCGTCATTTCTCCCTTACCTTTAACCGGAATTGGACCCCGCTGCTCAAATAAAAACTTGTCTTTGCAGAGCTTGTATGTCGTTTCTGTCACCTGAATCTTGTCAGGAATGCCATGAGATTCCATGCGGCTAGCGGTATTGACTGCATCTCCCCACAAATCATAAATAAATTTCTTAGTGCCAATTACCCCAGCAATCACAGGACCACTATTGATCCCAATCCGCAGACAGAAATTTTCATCCTGAAACTGATTAAAGCGAGCCATGGCGATTTGCATATCTAATGCCATTTCGATCATGGCTTCAGCGTGATCCTTGCGAGGAGTGGGAATACCACTGGCGATCATATAAGCATCGCCAATTGTTTTTATCTTCTCTAACCCATGTTTTTCCGTTAATTGATCAAATCGGGAGAATATCTGATTTAATAAGAAAACCAATTGCGCGGGTGGCATCCGAGCCGAAATATCGGTAAAACCCACAATATCGGCAAATAAAATGGTTACATCGGCAAAGCGATCGGCAATCAGACAGGTTTCCTGTTTTAATCGCTCGGCAATGGGTTTGGGTAAAATATTCAACAATAAACGATCAGATTTCTCCTGTTCCCAACGCAATGCCTTCTCAGCTTGCTTGCGTTGGGTAATATCACGGACAAAGGCACAGTTGTATTCCTTGCCGTTAAATTCTAAATAACTAATTCGCACTTCTACGGGGATACGTTTACCCGTTTTACTGCGATGATGAGATTCAAGACAGAGGGAACCACATTCTTGAAGAATATGCCAATGATCTGACCAACTCTGAGCTGTAAAATTAGCATCAATTTCATGAATTTTCATCGACAGCAAATCATTCAGAGGATACCCCAACAACCGACAAGCGGCATAATTGACATACAATATCTTTCCATCTTGCCCAATCCAGAAAATTGCATCAGCCGCTCGATCAATTGAAAACTGCGTAAATCGTAATGCATCATTAACGGTTTCCAGTTGTTCATTCGCCGTTTCCAGTTGGGTTGTACGTTCAGCTAATGCTTGTTGTGCCAAATATTTCTCAGTGATATCATTAAACAACCAGAGGCGACCTTGAATATCTTGACCGTAAGTCGGCAAACTTGAGATACTCAATACCACTGATTTGGGATGACTAAATGTCCAGATCCAGTCGTGAATTTCGACGTCCGGTTGGGAAAAAAGCTGTGCCGCCTGTTTAGCAATCTCCTCCTGATTATCCGCGCTGCTGCGTAAGGTTGCCATCGCCTGGGCGATCGCACTCGGTTCCGCTTCTCCTTGTTTTAATCCCAAAATCTTTGCCCCGGCTGGATTTAGCCAACCTTGTCCGCCACTGATATCGACAAAGACGACGCCCTGAGGGATTTCTAAAATGGCATTGTAGCGGGCTTGGAGTTGTTCGAGGCGAAACGCTGTGGTTTGCAGACGTAGGAGGGTATGAAGTTCTCCCAGCAGTAAATCCAGGAAATGACGCTGATAGGAGGGCAGGTAAGTTTGGCGATACCAGAGTAATAAGATAGCACCTTGCTCCTGTGTGGTTTGTTCCTTTCGCAAGGGGAGTACCGCTAGAGACTTGGTACCTTTGGCGACAAGCACAGGGGCGGCTTTGGGCGTCGCCGGATAATTCTCATAGAATAGGGTGCGGTTATGGGTTAGGGCTTCAGCAAAGAGTTTCGGCGTTGTCAGTTTATTCGGTAGGGCTGTAGGCGGGAAACTGACGAGTGATTGAGCCGTTACCTGATCGAGTTGACGCAGTGCGATCGCGGCGTCGGCTTGGGATAACTCATACAACAAGCCTGTAACCTGCTCAATTAGCTGATCAGGAGTATTGGTATCTGATTGGGCGATCGCGGCGAGTACAGAACCCGCTGCTAATTTCCATTCAATCTCTAACAGGAAACGACGCACTAGCAAACCCGATGCGATCGCCAAACTCACTCCTGTGAGCCAAGGGCATAAGTAGGCATACCGACTCACAAGCAGCCAGCCAACGATCAAAATCAACCCGATTACAGACAGCGATCGGGGATTGGCACCATCTCCCTTGTCTCCTCTGCTTCTCGGCTCCTCTACTCCCTTATCTACTCCCGTTCTTATGGCGGTGAACAGACTCAGAACCCAAGCAGGTAGAGGGAACAAAACGATGACAGTAAAGACAATCGATACTAGACTCAGTGTCGAGATTCTGCTGGGATTAAGCGTATCTAGTCCAACCAGCATCAGCAATAGTCCGATTAAAAATCGCCTAAATGTAGGAAGCTGATTGGGATGAGCCAAGGATAACAATGAGCATTAATAATACGTTAAGTGAAGAAGAATGTTGTTGACATAGAGTGTTTGTCATCAGAGCCAAAGCACTTCTAGCACAAAGGATGCCGACTACGAACTACTGTTATATCAACACCTTTTAAGTTAAGAACTAAAGACAAGCCGCGATCGCTTGTGTTACGGTATCTGGCGCACTCAAGTGAGGTAAATGACCCCATGCTTTTATATTGATTAGCTGACTCTCAGGGATGTTATCTGACATATACTGACCCACTTCTGGAGGTACAGCAACATCATCACTCGATTGTAGAATCAGAGTCGGTACATTCAGGCACGATAACTCTTTCCGGTGATCCGACTGGAATATAACTCGAGCAACAGCTTGAGCAATATCTGGACGAATAGCCGTCAGAGTATTCGCAAATTCTGTTGCTAGTTCCGGACGTTCAGGGTTTCCCATCACCATGGAGGCAAAACCACTCACCCAAGCATAGTAGTTCGCTGACATCGCCCCATAGAGTGCATCTAGGTCAGACTGATCAAACCCACCCACATATCCCACATCGTTGAGATACCGAGGAGATGCACCGACAAAAACAAGCTGACTGAAGCATGAAGGATTGGTCAGCGCGGCTAGCAAGCTAATCATACCACTGACTGAGTGACCCACCAAAATGGAGTTTGTAAGTTCTAACTCGTGACAGATTTCCAGTAAATCCTCAGCATAGCTATAGAGACTACTGTAGCGATGAGGACTATAGGCAGAAAAATCGGATTTTCCGGCACCAACATGATCAAAAAGGACAATCCGATAGTCAGAGGCGAAGGCGGCGACTTGATGACGCCAAGCGGTTTGATCTGAACCAAAGCCATGGGCAAAGATGATCGTCTGAGTCCCTTCACCGAGAATATTGATATGATTGCGTTCTAATACACTTGTGGTCATTGGTCATTGGTCATTGGTCATTGGTCAAGGTATGAGTTCTATTTCCATAACGTACTCAATTGTGGAGAAAAAAGGACTCCTGAGATCGGCAAATACCATGAGAGACGCGACTAATCGCGTCTCTCCCCTGAAAATCCTGCATATAAAATTTGTCTTTCAAGAGACAGCATGGAATGCGGCTAATATTTGTTTAGGTCTCAACGGAAACTTAAACCCTGAATGATTGGTAGATGCAACGGGTTGCGAGTCGGAAGCCTTCGCTTGGTTCTCCTCTAAACCATCCCCGTCTAACTCAGAAACCGGAACTAACATGGAATCGTGAGAACGCACCGCCATTTCCCCTTGTGCTAATGCCTCTCGCCACTGACGCCCAGTTTTCCAAGCCTTAAACTTGGCAGCATTCCAACGAGGATTTACTGGATATCCCGCAAATCCACAACGCAACGCGGCATGGTTAGCACTGGGAATCAGGGTATTAACCCAAACATTATCGGTTAGATCGATTCGCATGAAGTTTGGCTCCTTGTAAACTGTAGACATAAACTTCACCTCCCTATTGTTGTCAACCGAACAATTTTGTTGAGTATTATCAACTATTGTATTACGGATTGTTAAATAGCTACATCGCTTACTTGCGATTGACTTGTATTCACCTTCAACCGCAACATAGCCATTTCCGGAGAAACGTGCGATCGCGCCGTTCGTAGTGAGCGCTTTAGCGCTTCCGTTCGTAGTGAGCGCTTTAGCGCTTCCGTTCGTAGTGAGCGCTTTAGCGCTTCCACAGTCAGAGATTGACTAGAGATCTTACCAGCAACCTTTCTCACAGGCGCTGAAGTCTAAAGGGCTGGGGATTTTTCCCACCCACGCCATTACCCTTTAGCAATGTAAAGAAACCTTAAAGATTTGTCAAACGCCTTATTTATACAAGCGTCCCCTAATCTGGAGTGACATTCAATCCTAAATTTTCTCTGCACCCAGACGCAGGCGATCGCACATCTTTTCCCCGGCTACCCTACTGGGACGGACAAAGTTGGGACGGACAAACAATGCGAGTCGCTTCCCGATGCCCTCATACACCAGGGAGTGCGGATGGCGAGACTCGAACTCGCAAGGCTTACGCCACACGCCCCTCAAGCGTGCGTGTCTACCGATTCCACCACATCCGCATGGCTAACCCATTATATCAGCTCTTTTGAGAAATTACGACTTCCCGACAATTTTGTTGAAATCCCACGCCGAGAACGTCACCCACGCTTCCCAAAGGATGCCACCAAAGGGGACAATCCCCCTTATCCTACAGAATACGGATATAGCAACGCTGTTTTATGGACTTTGCCAAAATCTTAATTGCCAATCGTGGGGAAATTGCCCTGCGGATTCTCCGAACCTGTGAAGAAATGGGAATTGCCACCGTTGCCGTTCACTCGACCATCGATCAACAAGCCCTCCATGTTCAACTAGCGGATGAAGCTATATGCATCGGTGAAGCGCCTAGTAGCAAAAGTTACCTGAATATTCCCAACATTATTGCCGCCGCCCTGACGCGCAATGCCACCGCCATTCATCCTGGCTATGGTTTTTTGGCAGAAAATGCCCGATTCGCCGAAATTTGCGCCGATCATCAAATCTCTTTTATCGGTCCGTCACCTGAAGCGATGCGGGCGATGGGGGATAAATCCACCGCTAAGGAAACCATGCAACGGGCAGGAGTACCCACCGTACCCGGAAGTGAGGGATTGTTGAGTAGTGAACGAGAAGCCATCACACTTGCCAAAGACATCGGTTATCCGGTGATGATTAAAGCCACAGCCGGAGGTGGTGGACGAGGGATGCGCTTGGTTCCCGATGAGAGTGCGATGAGTCGCCTGTTTCAAGCCGCCCAAGGGGAAGCCGAAGCCGCTTTTGGCAATCCAGGACTTTATCTGGAAAAATTTATCGTCCGTCCCCGCCACATTGAGTTTCAAATTCTTGCCGATAGTCAGGGTAACGTGATTCATCTGGGAGAACGTGACTGTTCCATTCAGCGACGCCATCAGAAACTCTTAGAAGAAGCCCCCAGTCCCGCCTTGACCCCAGAACTGCGAGAAAAAATGGGAACAGCTGCTGTCATGGCTGCCAAGTCGATTAATTATGTTGGGGCGGGTACGGTTGAGTTTCTGCTGGATGCCATGGGTCATTTTTATTTTATGGAAATGAATACCCGCATTCAAGTTGAGCATCCTGTCACCGAGATGATCTCAGGATTGGACTTAATTGCCGAACAGATTCGGATTGCCCAAGGCGAACCCTTGAAACTGACTCAAGACCAAGTAACGCTTAAGGGACATGCGATTGAATGTCGGATTAATGCCGAAGATCCCGATCGCAATTTCCGTCCTCAACCGGGGCGGATTAGTGGGTATCTGCCACCTGGAGGACCCGGCGTGCGGATGGATTCCCATGTGTACACCGATTATGAAATTCCCCCCTATTACGACTCATTAATCGGCAAGTTAATCGTATGGGCACCCAACCGCGATGCCGCAATTCGCCGCATGAAACGCGCCCTGCGCGAATGTGCGATTACGGGTGTTGCCACCACGCTGAGTTTCCACCAAAAAATCTTAGAAACCCCAGCGTTTCTCAGTGGTGATGTTTATACGAATTTTGTTGAGCAAATGATGGCAACCGCCCAATCTTAAAGGGTTAGGGTAAGTCAGTGGATCAGGGTCAGTAATCCTTGCTGACCGACAAGAATCTCCCGCAGTAAGCTAACAATCCCAACCCAAATAATCGGCGTAATATCCACACCCCCAATGGGCGGCACCAGTTTGCGGGTTGGGACTAAAAAAGGTTCGGTGGGCAAAGCGACCAGATTAAAGGGGAAGCGGTTGAGATCGATCTGAGGATACCAGGTCAGGACAATCCGGAAAATGAAGAGTAAGATAGCTAGTCCCAGTAAAGGGCTGAGAATCCATGTTGCCAGTGTCGCAGTATTCATGAGATAAGTCCTAATTTCACAGAAAAGTATGGAAATCAGTTAGCCAGTCTAACGCAAGACTGGGATGAACTACTATCATACTATCAGGGATAGGGTAGGATATCCGTATTCAGATAAGAGCTAGGATGACAATTCAGTTTCAAACACCTGAGTTGTTAACTCTCGAATAACGGGTAAGTCTCTGCTAATGAAATCCTCCCAAGCGGCTTGCACTTTCTGTTTTAATTCATCACTATCAACGATAAAATTTTCGAGTAAATCTTGTTCTGCTTGAGTCATTAAGTAGTCGAAAACAAGAAAACGGCAAGGTGTTAAGTCTCGTAAAGAAGCCTCAAACCCTTACAAATACTGTACTACACCGCGTTATAAAGTGCTATAATCATGTCCACCTCCTTACACGTCTTACTTTAATTGAGTGTAGAAGAATGTCACGTTGAAACCACTACTTTATGTCACCGGAGTCTGAGATCTAAAGTCAATCCAATTCCGTCCCACTCGTTCAGCGACATCAGCCGAATCATAGGGGAGTTGCATCCCAAATACGTCTCCTGTTAAGGTAGTTACCCGGAACTGCCAACAGTGAAGCTTGGAAAAGAAAACAGTGAGTAGGTAACCCCTATACGCTGTAAAAATATGGATATGAGTAATAGCAAGGGTAGATTGAGAAATTGGAATATTCGATCCAACTTGCTGTCACGACAAGCGCGGTTTTTTAGCTGCTTGAAAAACAGGGGTTTGACGGCGTATCCCGATAATAGTGCGCTTGCCAGTCAATCCCTGGATACACACCGACACCCAACAGGGTTAGCGATCGCACTCGTTGCCGATAGTGACGAGTATAGAGCCAGCCTAGTGCATCAGGCATGAAAATACTTGAGCAGCTTCGTAGATACGATGAAGCTGAGGGAGCTGGGGGAGCTGAGGGAGCTGGGGGAGATATTAGCTGCTGGCGTTATTTCTGCCTTCTTGCACTAGCAATCCTGCCGTACTGTGACCAATCAGATTTTTGCCCATCTCCTGAAGGGGTGACAAGCCGTCTAAAACCTTTAAAAATCAGGCTTTGAGTAGACATTAGTATCTCCAAAGATGAAGCCTTATTGACACCCTTATTGACAGATGAAGACCACAGCCATGAGATATGGGATTAGCGAAGCGTTGCGCAGGGGGTATGGGGGAGGCGCTCGTCCCCCATCGGGGGGTCTGGGGGGCTGGTCCCCCAGAAACAACCGCTATCTTTGACCCTATCTGTGACAATAAGAAATGGGCTAAAAGCAGGATGGCTCAACACAACAGAAAAGCTTGTCACCCCGTGAAGCCCATCTCCCTCAATGGCTGAGACGCTGAGAAATATTTACAAAATGAAATATTTCTTAATTATTTTGCAGTAATACTTAATCAAGTTAAAATCTCCCAGCTTGTAAAAACTAATACAGCTTATTATTTAGATTATTTTAAGGTAGGGAGTTGCCAAAATCTTAAATAAATTAAAAAAAAGTTAGACTACCTAAATTACTAAAATTTTGTTAGATAATAGAAGAGTATCCGGAAGCAGACAGGAAGGTTAAAAGACCATTAACGAATTCCGGAAACGACCGTCAGCCATATAGCATGGGGGTTGAATGTCGATTTATGTCCCCTAGACAAAACAACATTGACGTTGTTCAAGGAAGGACTCAATTGGAAAATTTATGCTAATTCGATCGCCAATATAATTGACGTTTTGTAGTGGAAGAGACGAAATTGATAGGGGATTTGCAATAGACAAGGAATTAAGTTGAAGTTTAGCGCCCCAAACAAAAAAGATTACCTAGCAACCCAAAAAGGTTTGTAACTATGACGAAACGAACGATTGCAACTCTAGACGGAAACGAAGCGGTAGCTCGCGTTGCCTACCCACTTAATGAAGTGATCGCCATTTATCCGATCACCCCCGCTTCTCCCATGGGAGAATGGGCAGATGCTTGGTCTTCAGAAGGTCGTAAGAACCTCTGGGGAACCGTTCCCTCAATCATTGAAATGCAGAGTGAAGCAGGGGCGGCAGGTACAGTCCATGGCGCGTTGCAGGCAGGGTCATTAACCAGTACATTCACAGCATCTCAAGGCTTGCTGTTAATGCTGCCCAACCTCTACAAAATCGCCGGGGAAATGACCTCAGCCGTGATCCATGTCGCCGCGCGATCGCTAGCCGCCCAAGCCCTGTCAATTTTTGGGGATCACCAAGATGTGATGGCGTGTCGTGCCACCGGCTTTGGTCTGTTGGCGTCGGGATCAGTCCAAGAGGCACATGACCTAGCGTTAATTACCCACGCCGCTAGCCTCGAATCCCGCATTCCTTTTATCCATTTCTTTGACGGCTTCCGCACTTCCCACGAAGTTCAGAAAATTGAACTTCTGGCAGACGAAGATCTGCGGGAAATGATCAACGATGAACGGGTGATGGAACATCGGGCGCGGGGTCTAACCCCGGATCGCCCCGTTCTGCGAGGCACCGCCCAAAACCCGGATGTCTATTTCCAAGCACGGGAGACCGTTAATCCTTACTACAACGCCTGTCCGGGAATTGTCCAGAAATCCATGGACAAATTTGCCGAACTCACCGGGCGCAAGTATGAACTGTTCCAATATTACGGTGCCCCCGATGCCGAACGAGTAATCATCCTCATGGGATCGGGCACAGAAACCGCCCATGAAACCGTGGATTACCTGAACAAACAGGGTGAAAAAGTGGGGATGATCAAAGTGCGGCTGTATCGCCCCTTTGATATGAAACAGTTGGTCAAAGCGCTGCCTGCTACCACCAAGAGTATTGCTGCCCTAGACCGCACCAAAGAACCGGGTGCTGGTGGCGAACCCCTTTATCTGGATATAGTTACAGCGGTTCAGGAAGCCTGGGAAGCGGATAGTCCCAAACCCAAGGTTGTCGGTGGACGCTATGGCTTATCCTCTAAGAAATTTAGCCCCGCCATGGTTAAGGGTATTTTCGATAACCTGGCGGCTGATCAACCGAAAAACCATTTTACGATTGGCATCAACGATGACTTGACCAATACCAGCCTCTCCTTTGATCCCAACTTCTCCACGGAACCCGAAAGCGTGGTGCGCTGTGTGTTCTATGGCTTAGGGTCAGATGGTACTGTTGGCGCGAATAAGAACTCGATCAAGATTATTGGTGAAGAAACCGAGAACTACGCCCAAGGTTACTTTGTTTACGACTCCAAGAAATCCGGTGCCGTTACTGTTTCTCACCTGCGCTTTGGTCCAGAACCGATTCGTTCAACTTACCAGATTAGCCAAGCCAACTTTGTTGCTTGTCACCAGTGGCTGTTCCTGGAAAAATTGAACGTTCTTAGTAGTGCTGCCCCTGGTGCCACCTTCTTGCTGAATAGTCCCTTTGGACCCGATGAAGTCTGGGGTCTGCTGCCCCGTCCGGTACAAGAAGAAATTGTCAACAAGAACTTGAAGTTCTATGTTATTGACGCCAATCAAGTGTCCATTAACAGTGGGATGGGACGACGGATTAACACTGTGATGCAAGTCTGCTTCTTTGAACTGGCGAATATCTTACCCAAAGAAGAAGCGATCGCGAAAATTAAGCAGTACATCGAAAAGACTTACGGCAAGAAGGGTGCAGAAGTTGTCCGCATGAATATTGAGGCGGTGGACAATGCCTTGGCGCATCTGTATGAAGTGCAAGTACCAGACACCCTGGACAGCACCGTGGATATGCGTCCCCCGGTTCCCGACACCGCCCCAGCCTTTGTTCGGGATGTATTAGGTAAGATGATGGCGCGGGGTGGCGATGACCTGCCCGTGAGTGCCATGCCCGTGGATGGGACATTCCCTACCGGTACGACCAAATGGGAAAAACGCAATGTAGCATTAGAAGTTCCCGTTTGGGACCCCGATGTCTGCGTCCAGTGTGGTAAGTGTGTCATGGTTTGCCCCCATGCGGTGATCCGAGGCAAGTCTTATGACCCACAGGTGTTAGAAAATGCCCCAGATTCCTTTAAGTCCACGGATACGCGGGATAAAGAGTATGGGGGACAGAAATTTACGATTCAGGTGGCGGTAGAAGACTGCACTGGTTGCGGAATTTGTGTCGATGTTTGTCCGGCGAAGAATAAGTCTCAGCCGAAGCTGAAGGCGATTAACATGGAATCCCAGTTACCGTTGCGGGATCAAGAACAGGAAAATTGGGACTTCTTCTTAGATATTCCTAATCCCGATCGCCGTTCCTTAAACTTAGACCGAATTCGTCAGCAGCAATGGCAAGAACCTCTATTTGAGTTCTCCGGGGCTTGTGCCGGTTGTGGCGAAACGCCTTATCTGAAACTGGCGACTCAACTATTTGGCGATCGCATGGTGGTGGCAAATGCCACAGGCTGTTCCTCGATTTACGGTGGAAACCTACCGACTACGCCTTGGTCACAGAATGCTGAAGGGCGTGGACCGGCTTGGTCAAATAGCTTGTTTGAAGATAACGCCGAATTTGGCATTGGCTTCCGCGTCTCCATTGACAAACACACCCAATTTGCCGCCGAGTTAGTGCAAACTTTAGCGGGTGAGATTGGCGATAACTTAGTCGGTGGCATTCTCAACGCGGAACAGAAATCTGAAGCCGATATTTGGGAACAACGGGAACGAGTAGCGCAACTCAAGCAGAAACTGCCAGAGATGAACTCTCCCGAAGCCAAGCAGTTGTTAAGTTTAGCCGATTACCTAGTCAAGAAGAGTGTCTGGATTATCGGTGGTGATGGCTGGGCTTATGATATTGGTTACGGTGGTTTAGACCATGTGATGGCAAGTGGTCGTAATGTGAATATCTTGGTTTTGGATACCGAGGTTTATTCCAATACCGGGGGTCAGGCGTCCAAAGCTACCCCACGGGGGGCGGTGGCGAAATTCGCGGCAGCGGGTAAACCGTCAGCTAAGAAAGACCTAGGTTTGATTGCGATGACCTACGGGAATGTCTATGTTGCTAGTGTGGCAATGGGGGCGCGGGATGAACATACCTTGAAGGCGTTCTTAGAAGCGGAGGCGTATGATGGTCCATCCCTAATCTTGGCGTATTCGCACTGTATTGCCCACGGGATTAATATGACCACATCGATGTCGCATCACAAGGCGTTGGTTGAGTCCGGGCGTTGGTTGCTGTATCGCTTCAATCCAGATTTAGTCCAAGAAGCGAAGAATCCCCTGCAACTGGATATGCGGAGTCCGAAATTCCCGGTGGAACAATCCATGTATCAAGAAAACCGCTTCAAGATGCTGACCAAGAGTAAGCCAGAAGATGCTAAACGTCTTCTAGGAGAAGCCCAGCAGGATGTGCAGACTCGGTGGCATATGTACCAATATCTGGCAGCCCGTCAGTTGGACACCCAAAACGGTCATGGAAATGGTCAGACAACCCAAACTGGTGAGGAAGTTAAGGAACCGACGAGTACCTAGTTAATAGTGTAGAGACGTAGCATGCTACGTCTCTACACCCGCCACAGGATTACCCATAAATAATTGAGAGGTTTAAACGGATGGATCTGACAACAACATATCTAGGGTTAGAATTGCGATCGCCACTCGTGGTTGGTGCGGCGGCACCTTTGACCGAAGATGTTGACAATATCAAGCGTATGGAGGATGCAGGGGCGGCGGCTGTGGTGCTGCATTCCTTATTTGAAGAACAACTGCGCCAAGAAAAGTTGGAGTTACACCATCACTTAGAGTATGGTACCGAAAGTTTTGCCGAAGCCCTGACCTATTTCCCGGAAGCAGAAGTCTTTCATGTGGGTTCAGAGCAATATTTAGAGCATATCCGCAAGGCAAAAGAGACGGTGAATATGCCGATCATTGCTAGTCTTAATGGTGCCACCGTGGGCGGTTGGACGCACTACGCCAAGGAAATTGAGCAGGCGGGGGCGAATGCGTTGGAGTTGAATATCTATAGCATCCCCACGGATATGGATCAGACAGGGGCTCAAATCGAGCAGAATTATATTGATATTCTGCAAGCGGTGAAATCGGAGGTAAATATTCCGGTTGCGATTAAACTCAGTCCCTTCTTCAGCAATATGGCAAATATGGCGAAGCGGTTGACGGAGGCGGGTGCTGATGGTTTGGTTTTGTTCAACCGATTTTACCAGCCAGATATTGATATTGAGGAATTGGAAGTTTCACCCAATGTATTGCTGAGTACACCGCAAGCGATGCGCTTACCCATGCGCTGGATTGCGATTTTATATGGTCGTCTGTCGGTGGACTTTGCTGCTACCAGTGGGGTACATAAAGGGCAGGATGTGATCAAAATGATGATGGCAGGTGCGAAAGTGACGGAAATCGTCAGTGTACTGCTGCGTCATGGGATTGGCAATCTACAAGAGATTGAGCAAGAGGTACGCCATTGGATGGAAGAACATGAATATGAGTCGATCAAGCAGATGCAGGGTAGCATGAGTCAGATTAACTGTCCTGATGAAAGTAGCTTTGAACGGGCGCAGTACATGAAGGCGATTCAGACATACAAGCCTCAATTGGTGGGGTTTGCGCCGTAGGGTGAACGCCAATTCATTAATTAGATCCCCGACTTCTGGAATAAGTTGGGGATCTGATCGGGACAAATCATCCAGGAAACCGGAGGGGCGCAAAGATTTGCGCCCGATTTGACTGGATTATTTACCGTCAGTTATCCGATCAAGGGTTAGTTTTTCGGTGTGGTTCAAGGATTCTTCGGATTTTTTAGCTTTTTCGGCTTTTTTAGCCATCGAGTCTAATTTACGGCTTGCCTTTTTCCGTCCATGTTCAATCGCCTGTTTTCTTTTCTCGGTTTTGCCAATCAATTCCTTGGTTGTCTCTAAGCCCTCAAATGCCTTTTCTGATGCCTTTTTCGCTTGTTCACTCCCTTTGTCTAAATCGACAGATTTCTCAGATTGGGGATGAGATGGGGTTAATTGTGCTGTAGGCGTTAGAGGGGTGGCTAAGGCGTCGCTACTATTGTCTGCGATCGCGAAACCAAAAATCAAGAAAATTGGAATTAAAAACAAGGCGAGAATTTGACGCAGTTTGCTGAGGTGTAATTTCATTTTTAATAGCGGCATAATATGTCTTTAAAGGGAACAGGGAACACCTCGGCTTCGCTCGGTGTGTCACAGGGAACTAGGAAATGGGCGATACCCGATACTTGCACCTTTGTCAATAAGCCTCGACACTCGCCAAGAACTCAAGTTCTTGGCTAAAAGCGCAAGTCGTCTCAAGACGACTAAAACTCTTATTCAGTTTGACGACTCCCCGCGCATAGAATGCGGGGGATTCTGAAGAGTAATTACTCACTCTCCCCTCCACTCGAATAGGCTGAGTTGAACCCATTCCATCCGAGGGTTCTCAGGCTCATCTGGCAACCCAGATGATTTCCCCTGTC